>JBHHTN010000088.1:0-4624 GCA_046753405.1 Candidatus Micrarchaeia archaeon
GCGTTGACTGCGTTTACTTTGATTGCTTTCTTGTTTTCTTTCATGGTCATAAGCGTTGACAACGATTTTTTCTTTGACAAGGCGTTCGAAGGTTTGGCTGGAGTGATTCCTACTACCATGCAGAAGATTTCAGCCGCTGGTGCTTCTTTGATTGAAAACTATGAGATTACCGACGAGGTTGTCGAGCAGATTGTTACCGAGGAGGCGGTTGAAGCCGCGTATGACCAGCAACGAAGCAATTTGCCTGTTTTGCCGGAGTATTCCGCGCTTTCCGATAGTCAAAAAGAGCAGTTGGCCGAGTCTCTTCGCAGTGCTTCCCAGACGCAGCTTGTGGCGTTGAAGGCTGATGTTGCAAAAAAGCTTCAGGATGCTTCGGAGAATGAGCCTGAAGCGCTTTCTTCAGAGCAATTGGAGGACTTGAGAGGGCAGATGTCCAAGATAGAGGAGTTCAAGGTTTTCAAGAATAACTTTCCCTTTTTAGTTTCAATTGTAGTTGTGTCACTGGTTAGCGTTTTGAAGTTTTTTGTTCGCCCGGTTTCCGCTTTGCTTCTTTTCGCTCTTTCCAAACTTTGATTTCGAATAAAACCATTTTCGAACGTTTTTTATTGCGTTTTTTCGAAGTATTTAAAAGACGTATAGAGTTTTTCTTGGAATGGCCGCAGGAATTGAGATTAGCACGCAGCTGCAGTTTATCGGAGTAGTGGTAGTGGCTGCCTTGACTTTCGGCGCCATTGCCCAAAGAATTGGTTTGTCTTCTTCCATTGGATACATTTTAGCGGGCCTTGTTTTAGGGCCGCTTGGAATAAGTTTTTTGGATTCTTCGTCAAGCATTGCCGCTTTGTTCTCCGAGCTGGGTTTGACTCTGCTTTTGTTTTATCTTGGTTTGGAGATGACGCTGAGCAAGTTCAGGCGAGTCGGCGCAGTTGCAACTTTGCTTGCGTTTATTCAAATGCTCGTCGCGTTCGTTTTGGGCTTTTCGGTTGCCAAGTTCTTCGGGTTTGGGGACTTGGAGGCAATTATAATCGGTTCGTTGCTTCCTATGGCAAGCACGGTTATGACCGTGCGCTTTTTGCTTGACAAGGGCATCGTGCACACTTTCGAGTCAAAAATGGCTTTGTCCATTTTGATTGTGGAAGATTTTGCAGGAATTTTGGTTCTTGTTTTTTTGAACAGTTTGTCTTCGCAGCAGTCGTTGAACTCGGCTGTTTTTACCGGGCTTTTGTTCGTGGTTGCAGCGTATTACGTTGTTGACTTGGTTTCCCGCCATGTTCTTGGAATTTTGAAGAACTTGGGGCAAACCGATAAAATGGCTTTGTATGCAATTGGGGTTGGGGTAATTGTTTCTTTTGTAAGCGACCAGTTGGGTCTGTCGTCGGTTCTCGGAGCTTATTTTGCCGGTTTCGCGCTTTCGGAAAGCAAGTTCGGTGAAGACATTAAACGGGAGGTGGGTTTTTTCCGCGAGTTTTTCATTTTGTTTTTCTTCGTGAGTTTTGGAGTTGGCGCTATTTTGCCTTCTTCTCCTGAAATTTTAGTAATGCTTGCAGTTTTGCTTGTTGTTAACTTGGCTGCCAATGTTATTGCCTTGGGCGTTTTTGGAACAGCGTTGGGTTTCAATCCTCAGTCTGCCGTTTCCATGGGCATAATGCTTGGAGCAGTTGGAGAGTTCAGTTTGATTATTGCTGGTTCTGCCAAGGTCTTGTCTGAAAAAGGGGTTGCCGGAGTGGAGTTGTCAAATGCCGGGGATTTGATGGCGCTTGCTTTTTTGATGACTATTTTTTCCGCGTTTTTGCTTCCAATTGCTTATTCGCGCGCAAGGCAGATTACCGGTTGGTTTTTGAATATTTATCCGTCCAAAGCGCGTCGTGTTGTTTCCGTTGTCGGCAGGAAAATGCACGTGTTGGATTCGTTGAGTAAGAACAAGGTTTTTCACTCAGTTCACGCGCGTACTTTGCGCAGTCTTTTAGTGAATTTTGTAATCGTTTTTTCAATTGTTTACATTGCAAGCTTGCAGGAGGCCCAGTTCACTGTTTCGTGGATTCCGTTTCTTCCGAACTTCGTGACTTTTGGCATGATTCTTCTTCCTTTTGTTCTTTGGCCTTTGTATCATGCTGTAAATGACCTGAAGTTTTTGGCAAGGACGGTTTCCTCTTCTTTTGTGGAAAACGCGTTTCCGTCTCTTTCGAAGTCTTTTGAAATAAAGAACAAGATTGCCGACATTTTTTCCGGCATTGTGCTTGTTTTGCTTGGTTTTGTCGCGTCGGTTTGGACTTATTACTATGTGGGTGCAAGCGTATTGCTTGTGTTGCCGGTGTTGTACACGATTGTCACAATGATGTATTTGAGCACGACGTTTTTTGGTTTGATGGAGCATTACGAGTCGGTTGAAGTAATGCTTTCAACTGAAGACCTTGCCAGGAATAAGAGGGTTTCGGAGCTTTCCCGCGAGTTCAACGATCATGCTCGCCATTTGCGCAATTTGCATGTTGAGCGCATGCGCGTTCGAGAGGAAATGGAGACGGCTTTGAGGAACGATGACGTTGAGCGTGCCAGGGTTATTTTGTCGAAGTTTAAGAAGACGGAGACTCGTCAGATTTTTTCTCTTTTGTCCGCTGACAGCATTGTTCGCGCGGTTCCCCCTGCAACTCTTGCCAAGTACCCGAAGTATGCTAGGAAGTTTTTGAAGTTTTCTGCAAAAGGCGCGTTCAAAAAGTACGTGCAACGGCATGACTTGAACAAGAACGAGTTGAAGGTGCTTGGGCAATTTCAGCACGAGCATGAAAAGATTCAGAGGGATTACACCGCGTTTGACAAAATAAGGCATTACTTGTCTTCCAAGAAAAAGCGTAAGAAGAAGGCAAAAGCGGGTTACCGTCGCAAGAGGAAGTTTTCTCCTTTGGAGGCTCATTTGAGGTTTAGGGAAGCGGAGTTTGCAAACAAGTTGCGTGTTCTGCCTTCCAACCGGAAACTTTTGCGTCTTGAAAAAAGGCAGTGAGACTTTTTCAGTATAAAAAGCCCCAGGCGTGTTCGGCGTTTCCCACTCCGCCGCCTGTGTCTTTGAGGGTTTTTCTTTTGTTTTTTGAGTAGAACTCGAAGGACGTCAAGCGTACGGGGTACTCGTTGTAGTATAAAGTGCTTTTCAAGGGGAGCCGTCCTACTTTTTTACGGAATTTCCAGAAAGACTTTGCGTAAGAGTTAAGCTTCAAGTCAATTTTTTCGCCTGCCTCGTTTTTTGCGCGAACGTGCCACAATGGAAGCCCTTGCTTGTTTGTCGCAGCGCGCACTTTGAGTTTTCTGAAGAAGTGAACGCTTTTGCATGACGGGTCGTAGTAAACCAGTTCTTTAGAGAGGGACTTGTTTACTTTTTGCAGGAATTGTTGTGTTGCAACTCCTTTGAACAGGTTGTCTTCAAGCAATGACACGCCAACGTGCGGGTAGAAATAGGACAGCACGCCTCCGTCTTCCAAGTGCACGATGCTCCAGTACCAGGGCATTACTGGCGCGTTCACGGTTACTTTTTGAAAGTACGCGCTGCCGCGTGCCTTTTCGACTTTTCTGCCTTGTTTGATTAAGCAGGTTAGGTCGAGCTTGTTTATTTTGATTATGCGGTAGTCGTACTTGCCTCCGAAAAAGCGTTTGCTTCGCATGACTGGTTGCGCGGAGTCGCTTTCGCGCAAAAGCCTTGCGTTGAACTCCATGGAAAGGCTTCCTTTTTTCAGAATGGTTTTCAAAACGCTTCCCTTTTGGCAGGTTATCGCGTTTTCTGTTTTTACTTCTTTTTTTGATTTGTCGACTGTTATATCGCTGTGCTGGAGGAAAAAGTCGTCGTGCATTTTATTGCCGTCAAAGTACCAGGAGGCAACAACTCCGTCCAAAAACGCTTTTTTGCCGCTTGTTTTTGCAGGTTCTTTTCGGAGGGTTATCTGGCGGCCGTTGCAGTTTATTTCCTTGTCGTTTTTAGTGCTCCACAAAACCATTAGTTGTCTTGGCTTTGAAGGGTTTTTGGGGTTTTCAAAAAAGAAGAGCCAGAACCACCACCACCAAGTGCCCTTTCTTTTGTTTGCAACGTCCAAAGCCCATGCTTGTTCAAGTGCCGCGTCGCCTTTGAGGGACTGGCCGGGTTCGACAAACCGCCTGCTCTTTTTTTTGCCGCTGCTTCCAAAAACGCTTTTAAGTAAGTTTGCCATCCCTTCTCGTTTGTCATTACAAGAAACTGAAATAAAAACCCAATCGCCTTGTTTGGCAGCTTCTTTGAAAACGAGGTTTTTAACCAAGCTTTGCGCTAAATATTGTTTAGGAATGATGACTTTTTTGAACAACCTCTGATTTTATGATGAGGCTGATAGCGTCTGACCAAACTTAATATATAAGATTATTTAAAATTATATAAGGTGAGTTTATTGGTTGTTAAGTCTTTTAGTCTTTCTGAAGAGGTTTATCGGAAGTTTGCAGTTTTTTGCAAGGCTCGCGGCATAAGCATGAGCAAGCAAGTTGAGTTTTTCATGGAATCGGTTTTGGAAAAGGAACCCGCAGCAAGTGAAACTTATTTGAAGCGATTAAATCGTCTTCGCAAGGAAAGGTTTATTGCTGTTGAGAACTTTTCATCCCGCTATGGCTTGGATTAATC
>JBHHTN010000089.1:0-4538 GCA_046753405.1 Candidatus Micrarchaeia archaeon
AATTTGAAGAATGTAATAAACAAGCACGGTGTTTTTCAAAAACTCGTCGCTGGCATTCTTACAAAAAGTAAAGTTGGATTCAAAGTCGTCAAAATTCTTCAAAAGAACCGCTTTGTCGGAAGAATTAAACAAGCCTTCAAAACGTTCAATAACATAGTTGCCCAACACGCTTTCCAGCACGCCCTCGTCGCTCAACAACAAGTAAGAAGAACCGTCTCTCCAAATGACAAACGACTCGTTTTCATCCAAAAAAGCAAGAAAATACGCTTTCCCCTCAAAAGAAAACTCTTTCAAAGAAAGCGAGTTTTTCTGGGAAAAGGCAACGTAACGCTCGGCCACCTCTTTTGGAGTATCAGCCAGACAAAACGCTGAAAGCAAAAACAATGAAAATAAAAAAACCGCAAAACTGCCTTTCATAAAACGCAAACCCCAAAAAACCGCAAAAGCCTGCAAGAACAAGAAGTTTGTTTTTGAAGAGATAACACGTGACAAAACGAGTATTTTAAGCTTTTGACTTTTTTTCCAAAAAAAAAACACTCCTAAAAAACCCTTTCAAAAAGAATAACATAAAAAAGCCCAAAAAAAGTAATTTTGAACAAGCAAAAAAAAACCAGCTAAAAAAGTTGAATCCAAAAAAAATGGTTTTCGAACTGATGATTTCACCCCACAAGGCAGAACGAGAGCCTTGGGACCTGGCAGTACTCGCCTTCCTATTCGTGTCTTTGGCAATTGCAATAAACATACTTATTCCCGGACTCGACGGAAACATAGTTGCCTTTGCAATGATTCCCGCAATACCCCTCATTTGGGCCCTGTTAATACGCGACGAAAAAAACGAGGAAGAATTCTACAGGCACAAACGAAGCTTTTTCGACTACCACTGGAACCTTATTGAAATATTCTCCTTTTTCTTCATAGGCGCGGTTTTAGCATTCACAGTATGGTACGCAATACTGCCAATCCCAGCAAGCCAAACAATTTTTTCCGCACAGTTAAACGAAATTCAAAACATTAAAAACGCGACAACAGGCATGGCGTTCAAACCCGAATTCTTCCAATTCCTCTTTCAACACAACCTGCAAGTGCTCGCTTTAATGTTCATATTCAGCGTAATGTACGCAATAGGCTCGATTTACCTCCTGCTTTGGAACGCGTCAATAATAGGCGTATTCGTAGGAAGCAAAATCCACACAGAAGGAGTAATAGGCGTGGTAAACGGACTATTAGGGCTAATCCCGCACGGAAGTCTTGAGTTGGGCGGATACTTCATTGCAAGCATTGCAGGCGGAATACTATCCGTTGCAATAACACACAAGTGCTGGAAACACTCTGAATTCAAATACATAATGAGAGACATCGCAATACTGACAGTAATATCAGTAATGCTCGTAGGCGTAGGCGCGCTTGTAGAAAGCTCGTACTAAACGCGTTTTTTGCGCGAACGCTTTGCCTTACCCTTCTTTTTTCGCACGCGTTTTTTAGGCGGAAAATACTTGGCCTTCAAATACTCGTAACTTTTGGCACTTAAATGCCCGTCCAAAACAAGCCCGTCCAAACGCTGCAACTTCTCCTCATCAGACTGCCTTTTTGAAACCCCAAGCCTCCACAAAAAAACAACGATGAAAACAACAAGCAAAAACAAAACGCCCCAAAAAAACCACAAAGGAAGCTGAGACTGAGAAGGAGTAACCTCAACTTGTGTAACCAAATCCTGCGAAGCATTGCCCTTTGAAAAAGGCAACGCGGTCGAAAGCGGAGTGGGAATGGCAATACAAAACGGAACACCCGAATTCTCCTGCGAAGGAACGACCAACGCGTCAACAGACTCGTTCAAAGGCACCGGCAAACTCCAGTTACCAGATGAAACAAAACCATGGTTGACCTCAAGGGCAAAGGCAAGCTCCTTCAACTTCAAGGCGTTAAGCAAGTAATAAGCGTCATTCAACCTCTGCCGTTCAGCCTCGCTGTAAAAAGAATGCGCAAAATAACTCTCAGCCCACATGGAATTCCACAAGGTGGGCGCCACAGAACTCGCGTAGGAAACCAAGTCCTCGGTTTGCAATTCAGACGACGTCTTTGCAACTTCAAGACGCGCCTTTAAATAACTCCTTGCAAAATAAGAAGAAAAAACACTCGCCAAAAACGCTTCTTCCTCCAACTCTCTGGATGCAATCTTCAAATGCCAGGCAACCTCGGAGTCAAACAAACCGCTTTCATTGAAATCCTCCGAAACCCCGTCAAACAAAGCGCGCGCATAAGACTCGAAGTCCTTGTCTGAAACAACCGAACCGTTCAGTGATTTTGCAACCTTGTTCATTCTTTTGGAGGCCGCAATCCAATTCCCCGCACTTGCCAAGTCATAAGCAACAAGAACAGAAAGATCACTATCAGATGAATTCGAAGAATTCAAAATGAAAACAACTTCCTCCAGCTTCTCCAGCGCCCAAAAATTCCGCAACTGCGCTCCGACAACCCACTCCCAATTCAACGAATTCTTATCCTTGAAATCCATTGACTGCGCCTGTGACAAAAGAACGCGCGCCATCCTATTCAACTCCGAAGGCGTCGAGTTGCGAAGAACAATCGAGTCCAAGGAATTCTTGACAACAAAACCCGCGTTGGCACCAGAGTAATAATAACCGCGTTCAACAAGCATCCTGGAGGCCGAAAGCGAACGCGACGCAGAAGACTCGACAACTTGCGAGTACTCAAAATCGCCCAACACTTTTTCAACATCATTCAAAGTATTCAACGCCATTTCCCTCAAAGGACCCGACTTTTCAGACGCATTAAAAGAACCAATCAAAGAACTCAAAGAAGGCCTTGAAAAAACAGGCGCAGCACCCCCTTGCGAAGAGAAGGCAACTTGCAAAGCCTGCGAAAAATTTGCAACCTCCACAACCTGAATGCCCCACGCATCAGCAGCGTAAGAAACCAAATCGCTTTCCTCAAAAACGCCTATTGCAGAGGGAACCGCCTGGCCAACGGGAACGGCAACAACCCTTACTTTCGACAAGTTTCCAAGAGCATCGACCTTGTTCTTAACTCCCCCAACACTGCCGATTGAACCGTCCTCCTCCAAAGTACCGGTAATCGAAAAGTCGCGCCTGATTCCCTGCCTTGTCAACTCCGAAAAAGCAAGAACGGCAAAAGCAGCCCCGGCACTTGGCCCGTTAATACGTTCAGCAGATGCGATGATGCCAACACTGAAATCAAAATCATTCAAATCCTTGTCCGCAAAAAAAGCCGCCCTCTTTAAAGCAACACGAATAGAACTCTGCGTGTCAGAGTCAATCAGGGAACCGGAAACATTCAAAAAAACCTGGCCAGTTCCAGGCTTAGCCTGCACGTCAACAACTGCAAGCAAACCCTGTCGATCCAAGTCAACCGCGGAAACAACCATGCTCGCAGCCTGCGCAAAGGGCAAAAGCAAGACTAGCAAAAAACAAAAAAACTTGCGGGGCATACCAAAAACAAACCTTCAAAGTTAAAACAAAAAACGCCTTAAAAAATCAAGGCCTTACTTTCCAAGCAAGTGCTTCAACGCGTTGAAGTCTTCAGAAATCATTGCAAAACTGACAACTTCCTTGTTTCCGAACATGTCGTAATAAATAAAGTCAACAGCAGTCTTATTCAAAGGAAGCTTGCCCTTGCCCTCAACGGAAACAACGTAATTGTTACGAATCTGCAAAGTCTTCCCAACAGACAATTGCACGCCCTCGTCAAAAACGCACACAGCACCGCGAGAGCGCTTCAAAAAAACCGTGAACTTCGACTTCAAACCGCCAAGCGGATTAACATCCAAAAACACTCATCTCCCAAAAACCTGCAAACAAACAAAAACAAAGCTAAAAGAAACCATTAAACAAAACATATTATTCTTTAAAGCCAAATAAAAAACATTCTACAAACCAACAAGAGGTCTAAAAAAATGAACTTTGAAAAAGTAAGGGAAGCCGTCTGGCAAACGCAAAGCCAAGAGCGCAAAGTGCCCTTGCGAGTATACGCAAACAAGCAACTGCTCGACAAAATGAACTCCGACCGCACCCTGACACAGGCAAGCAACGTAGCCTCCCTGCCGGGCATACAAAAATACTCAATTGTAATGCCCGACGGACACGAAGGATACGGCTTTCCAATAGGGGGAGTCGCGGCATTCGACGAACAAGAAGGCGGAGTAGTAAGCCCAGGCGGTGTAGGTTACACGCGCACAACTCTCATGTGAGTTTGCAGCGGACCAAGACATCAACTGCGGCGTACGACTCCTAAAGACCAATTTAACCGAAAAAGACGTCAAGCCAAAATTAAAACAACTGATCAACGCACTTTTTGAAAACATTCCAACCGGAGTCGGAAGCAAAAGCAAACTCAGACTTGACAGGCAACAACTTGAAGATGCAACTCATAACGGCTCAAAATGGGCAATAGAACAAGGACTCGGAGTAGAAAACGATTCAAACCACTGCGAGGAAAGCGGCGCAATACCCCTGGCAAACTTTTCCAAAGTCTCGCAAAAAGCGCAAAAAAGGGGTTTTCCC
>JBHHTN010000090.1:0-4533 GCA_046753405.1 Candidatus Micrarchaeia archaeon
GTAATGAAAAGTGTGAACGTCGCATTTCCCCTTGTGACAGTGATACCAGTGCAAAAACTTTTCCATTGCAAAAAAAGCCAGCACGCCCGCAACGACAAACAAGAAGATCTCCGACGCCTCGACCCCAAGTCGTTCACCTGATTCCAACGCCTCTGGCAACAAATCCAAAAAAGCTGCGCCAAGCAAAGTGCCTGCTGCAAAGCTCACAAGAAAAAATAAAATCCGGTTAAGAAAAGCCTGCTTTAATGAAAGGGCAAAAATGCCAATCAAAGAAACCAGGCTAACAACGAAAACCGCCGCAATAACAGTAAAAAAAACCTCGGCCATAACCACCCATAAACCACAAAGAGAATAAAAAGAAGACGCATAAATAAAACCATCAAAAAAAAAAGAAGGTTTTTTTTCAAAACGTCTTCAGACTTAACCTCTAAAAAAAGCCAAACCTATAGGTTTAAAGGGGGGAAAGTTCACTAAAATATAAGTAAAAAAAAGCTTCTTCGAAACAAGAGAGATAAAAAAAGAGATTAGTGGTTTTCTAATTCTAAGGTTTTTTTAAGTCTTGATTTAGGCAATTTTACATCTTTAAAAAAAAACTCTTTTTTGAAGAAAGTATCAAAAACCGTTTTTTAGCGGTTTTAAAAAGAAGTGAATAAAAAAATGAGTGAATTCGAAGATCAGTCAGACAACCAAGGGCGCCGCGGTTTTAACCGTGAAATGCACAAAGCAGTTTGTTCTGACTGCGGAAGCGACTGCGAAGTACCCTTCAAGCCAACAGAAGGCCGACCGATATACTGTCGCAACTGTTTCCAAAAACACAGAAAACCAAGGTACTAAAATCAAATTGCCGGCCCTTAAGGGTCGCAAAAAAAAGCCTTGCTAATTCTTTAAATTTTTTTTTATTTTTTTACAACCCCTAAACTAGTTTTTTCCTTTTTTTTAGAAAAAAACGACAGTCAGTCCGCTCGTCATTCCCCATTTTGCCTCTTTAGGGCAGTCGGTTTGGTTTAAAACGGTTTCATCATTCATTTTTTATTTTGTGGCCTGTTGAATAAAAGAAGGGTGTTTTTGTAAAATATGAGTGATGAGAGCTGTGAGTATTGTTGTTCGCGTTGCGGGTCAAGATATCCTAAAAGCGGAAGGTGTGTGAATTGCAATTTAGAGTTGCAAAAGATTTGTCCAAAGTGCAAGCAGGCTGACGGAGACTGTACTTGTTCCAAGTAAAAAACGACTTTTTTTTGGTTTTGGCGAAAAATGATTTTGGAGTTTCGTGAGGATCCCACTAAGAAGACAGTGGTTGTTTTTGCAAGCAAACGCGCCGCGCGCCCAAAACTTTTTGGTAAAAAAGTTTCGTGTCCTTTTTGCAAGGGTGCCGAGCATTCCACGCCGCCTACGACTTTTGCCTCGCCAAGTGAAAAGAATTGGAAAGTGCGATCGTTTAGAAACTTGTTTGCGGCTTTTTCCCCGCAAAAACCGTTCAAGAAAAAAACAAGTGGTTTTTGGAAGAGTTTCGCCTTCGGCGATCATGAAATAATAGTTGAAAGTGAAGATCACCGCGCGCTTTTTCAGGATTTGAATGAGGACAACCTGCAATTGGTGTTCAAGGCGTACGCAAACCGCGTTAGGGGGTTGTCAAAACGCAAGGGAATAAAATACGTTTTTTTGTTTAAAAACCACGGCCGGGTTGCCGGCGCCAGTGTTGACCACGAACACGCTCAAATAGTTGCTTTGCCGTTTGTCCCTGAATTAATTCAGCGCGAGGTTGATTCGGAGAAAAAAAACAATGGTTGTCTTTACTGCCGGATTATGAAACTGGAAAAGTCAAACACGTTGTTTGAAAACGAATCGTTTGTGGCTATAACGCCGTCTTTTGCCCGTTTTCCTTCTGAGATTTGGGTTTTGCCGAAGGAACACAAACGGTTTTTTTCCGATTTTTCAAACAACGAGGGTTTGAATTTGTTGAAAATTATTGCAAGAAGCGTTGAAGCAGTTTATCACACGTCTAAGGATTACAACGTGGTGTTCCACATAAGTCCAAAGGAAGAAGACCTTCATTTTCACGTTGAAATCTATCCAAGACCGAACGTGTGGGCTGGACTGGAACTTGGCGCCGGGCTAATTATCAATACTAAAACGGAAAAAGACGCGTTTAAAGCGCTAAAAGGCTTTTAGTGACAATAAGTTGAGTTGGGAAATTACTCTTTTTTCTCGTCAACAGGTTTTTCCTCTGCTTTAGACTCGGACTTTGCTTCATTTTTTGAAGCTTTTGCTTCTTCCTTTGGTTTTTCTGCCTCAACTGGTTTCTCTTTAGGTTTTTCAGCAGACTTCTCTTCTTTCGTCGGTTGTTCACCCGACTTTTTTACTTTTGCCTCGGGCTTTGGTTTTTCTCCTTTGGCCTCTTTCACGGGTTGTTCTGCCGGCTTTTCAGCGGGCTTTGTCTCGGCAGGTTTATCCTCCGATTTTTTTTCTTCTTTGAACACCACGCCCAAGTCGGACAGTGATTTTGAACCGTACTGGTCTATTGCAGCGTTGACTTGTTCGACTTCCGCGGTAACAGTGCTCCCGCGAATTTGTTTTTTCACTCTTTTTCCTTTTGGCAATTTGCGTACGCCTGCCATTCCCTGGGATAAAAAGTAAGTAGACCTGCGAACTCCAGGCAAATGCGGGGCCATTGGAAACCCTGCTCTGTCGGTGCCACCGGTAATTTTGAGCGTGTAACCGTCCAAGCCTATAAGGCCCCCTTCAAAAGATTCCCCTATTTTTTTGGCTACTATCTGGCCTTCTTTTCCTTTTTCAATTTCCCTTTGAAAGCTTTTTCCCGATTTAACGTCGTTTACTACTATTTTCATGACTTACAATTCACCTTTTAAACACAAAATTAAAACTTCTTTCAAAAACAAGCAGTTTGAACGCTAATAATTGGGATAAAAATGAAATATTAAGGTTTCTCAAGAGGCGGAAAAACTTCAAAAAGCAGCCGTTGCAATTCCCTTGGTTTTTTTGATTTTATTTAAAACATCTTTTTCTTCTTCTGACAACGCCTGCAAGTACTTTTTGTCCAACGTTTTAACGTCGTTAAGCGGAATATCCGAGTACAACACGTCTTTTTCATTTACCTGGCGCCCAAAAAAAGGTTCTTGCATTGAAATTGCAACGCGATCCGGTTTTTTAGCGCTTTCAACGCTGTCTTTGTCCTTTTGAATACTTTTTATTCTTCCGATTACCGTTCCCGCCTGGTTCATCATAACATAACCCTTGCGAATGGTTCCCGTTTGCACTTCAACACCGAACACCGCCGGATTGCTTGCCCTGAAACAGTGCTCGGGCAACACGAAGATTTTTGCAGGCAGCACCAAAGAGGAAAAAGCACCCTTCTTTTCAACCGCTTTTTGTTCTTCCTTCCACCTTTGATACCCCTCAAGAAGGTTGTAGATTACTTTTTCATTGAAAAGCTTCACGCCTTTTTGTTCTGCCAACTCCACTACGTCTTGTGAAATGGGAACGTTGAACGCGAAAATAACGCCTAAAGTCTTGTCTTTTTCTTTTACGCTTAAGGCCTCCAAAACGTCTTTCTTCAAAGGCGAGCCTATTTCTCCCGCGCGAAGCGGAACTTTTTCAACCGATAAAAGCTTTGAAATGGCCTCCAGGCTGCCCAAGGCATCGGCTTTCAAAATGACTCCGTTCTGCTCTTTATGCGATAAAATGGATTGCATTTCTTCTTTCAAGGACTGCAGCACTTCTTGCACGTTTTCATCGCAAACCACTTTAAGCGACGAACCGGCCAAAGCGTCTTCGGCGTTTTCACACGCAATTTTAACGCCGCTTGCCGCGTGGACTTCGTCAACGTAATTGAATTTTTGCGTTGGATCGCGTATTTCGTCCAAAGGCTTCGGCTTAAGCAACGCCTTTACCTTGGATACAACCGCGTTCGACTTGGTTGCAAACGCAATTGAATCGTTTTGCTTTACTGTCCCCTCGTACAAAATAACGTCAAGTGTTTTTCCAAAGCCTTTTTCCTCGCGTACTTCCAAAATGCTTGCCTTGCCTTTTTCTTCGTCGATTGAAAGGCGGTCTTCCAAAAATTTTTGGGCCAAACCCGACAAGAACAATAACACTTCCGGCAATCCTTCTCGTGTTCCCGCGCTCATTGGAACAATGACTATTTGCTTCGACGGATCGGTAACGCGGTCGAAGCGGTCGGCGTTGAACTTGTACTCGTACAATTGTCCTATTATCTTGTAAATTTTTTGGTCAAGTGCTTCTTGCACGTCCTGTCGTTGCTTTTTAAACGAGGAGGAAAAGCTTTCTGAAGGGTTTTTTATCCAGCCGCTTAAGGCGTCTATTTTGTTTACAACAACAATGAACGGCGTTTTGTACTCGCGTAAAATTTCAATTGACTCGCTTGTTTGAGGTTCAATGCCCTTGTTGACGTCAATAACAAGAATGGCTAAATCTGCAATACTTCCCCCTCTTTTACGCAAGTTTGCAAACGCCTCGTGACCCGGAGTGTCAATTACTAAGACTCCGGGAATCATG
>JBHHTN010000091.1:0-4347 GCA_046753405.1 Candidatus Micrarchaeia archaeon
CAGCGGAAAAAAACTGCGATAAATATAATAGGCACCCGGCCTTTTTATTTAAAAGAAATTCCATGGAAGTTTTTTTTCATCTATCAAGTGTTTTGAACCTATGACTGTAATTGAAAAAAAATTGCACCAACTTTCTCCAAAAGAAGCCTTGGAATCGCTGTATTCCTCCGAAAACGGTTTAAGCGACTTGCAAGCGCAGGAGGCACGCGAAAAGCACGGTTTCAACGAGTTAAAAGAGAAAAAAAAGCGCTCAAAAATTGAAATGTTTCTATCGCAATTCGACGACGTGATGGTCAAAATACTCATTCTGGCTGCAATTGTTTCCTTTGCAACCGCAATTGACTACGAAAAGCTCCCCCAAATCGTAATCCACACAGAAGAAGCCCTTGACGCCGGAGCAATTGTTGCAATAGTGATTTTGAACGCTTTGTTCGGATTCGTGCAGGAAAACCGCGCTGAAAAAGCAATAGATGCCTTGAAGAAAATGATGGCGCCTGTTGCACGGGTTGTGCGAAACGGCACGCAAACCCAGATGCCCGCCAAAGAACTCGTGCCCGGAGACGTAGTTGTAATAGAAGAAGGAGACAAAGTTCCTGCGGACTGCAGGCTTTTATGGTCAAAAAACGTGGAAAGCGAGCAGTCCGCCTTAACTGGAGAATCCATGCCCGTTGGAAAAAACTTTGAGGCAATGAAAGAAGACAACGCGCAGGCAGCAGCAGACCAAAACAACATATTGTTCATGGGAACCACCGTAACACGCGGCCACGGCAAGGCAGTAGTGGCATTTACAGGAATGAACACCCAAATGGGCCGCATAAGCCAGCTGGTCTCCGAACAGGAAGAAGAAGACACGCCGCTTCAAAAAAGGCTGGAAGGACTTGGAAAAACCCTTGGCTTTGCCGCACTTGCAATAGTACTTGTAGTGTTTGCAACAGGCATTCTGCAAGGAAGGCAATTAATGGAAATGTTTCTTGTGGGAGTAAGCCTTGCAGTTGCAGCAATCCCCGAAGGACTTCCCGCAGTTGTCACAATCGCCCTTGCATTCGGAGTGCAAAGAATGGCGAAAAAAAACGCGATTATCCGAAGGCTTCCCGCAGTTGAAACACTCGGAAGCGCGACAGTAATATGCTCGGACAAAACCGGCACGCTTACAAGAAACGAGATGACCGTGCGAAACATTTACGCAAACGGCAAACTTTACACTGTTGACGGAAAAGGGTACAACGTTGACGGAAAAATAACCGATGAAAAAGGAAACATGATAAAGGAAAAAAATCTGAAGGAAAACAAGGCGTTGGACCTGTTGTTTAAAACAGCAATGCTTTGCAACAACGCCAAACTCTTGTGCGACAGTGAAAAAGAAGACTGTGAAATAGTAGGCGACCCCACCGAAGGTGCGTTGATTGTAGCCGCTACAAAAACGGGTTTGGACGACAAAAAGCTCAGAAAAGAATACGAATTCGTCGACGAAGTTCCATTTGACTCCGCAAGAAAAATGATGAGCGTGGCAGTAAAAACGCAAAAAGGAAAAATCCTTCTTTTAACAAAAGGCGCTCCCGAAGTAATCCTTGCAAACAGCACGAAAACACTTGAAGGAAACCGCGAAAAGCAATTGACGGAAAACTACAGGAAAAAAATTCTAAGCGAAAACGAAAAGCTTGCATCAAAGGCAATGCGCGTAATGGCCCTTGCCTACAAGCCGGCAACCGGGAAAAGCTTCAGCGAGAAAAACGAGAAACACCTCGTGTTCCTGGGCTTGGCGGCAATGAACGACCCGCCGAGAACAGAAGCAAAAGACTCGGTAGAAGTATGCAAAAACGCCGGCATCAAAGTAGTCATGATAACCGGGGACAACGAGGTAACCGCCGCTGCAATTGCCCACGAAATCGGAGTGGTTGACGGCAAAAAATCAAGGGTTGTAACCGGAAAAGAACTCGACTCGATTACAGACAAGGAACTTGAAAAATTGTCGGAAAGCATTGCAGTGTACGCACGGGTAAACCCCGAGCACAAAATGAAAATAGTACACGCCTTGAAAAAACGCGGGCACGTGGTTGCAATGACCGGCGACGGGGTAAACGACGCTCCAGCACTAAAGCGCGCGGACATCGGAATAGCCATGGGCATTACCGGAACCGACGTTGCAAAAGAATCCAGCGAAATGGTGCTTACAGACGACAACTTTTCAAGCATTGTCTCGGCAATCGAAGAAGGACGCGTAATCTACGACAACATAATCAAATCCGTTGCTTTCCTGGTTTCATGCAACATAGGCGAGCTATTGACAATCTTCTTCGCATTAATAATCGGATTTCCCCTACCGCTTTTGCCCCTGCAAATCCTGTGGATGAACCTTGTAACCGACGGCTTGCCCGCACTAGCACTTGCAAGCGAACCGGCAGAACCCAGTCTTATGAAAAGAAAGCCCAGAAACTCGCGCGAAAAAATCATTTCAAAACAACGCGGTTTGAAAATGCTCGCAGTAGGCATGATAATGAGCATAATAACCCTGGGCGTTTTTGCATTAGAACTTGAAAATTCAGGAGACGAAACACTGGCGCGCACAATGGCCTTCACCACAATAATAGCCCTGCAACTAGTCTACGCCTTTGCCTCCCGCAGCGAAAACGCCTCGCTTTTCTCACTAGGAGTATTCAAAAACAAGTTCCTAACAATCGCAGTAGCAACGTCAATGGCACTGCACTTGCTCATAGTATACTTCGAACCCGCCCAGGAAATATTCAAGACAACCGCGCTTCCAATTGAAAACCTCGTTATCCTGATCCTGGCATCACTGTCAATACTAGCATTCTCCGAATTAAGGAAAAAGCTCTGGAAAATACAAGAAAGCACAGCACAAACAGCCTAAAAAAATCAGCGCCTGGAAAAAAGCCTGTTTTTTTTCTTAAACCCTTTTTTTTGAAAAGCCGCCTTTTTTGCAGCGCGGTTTTCAGCTCTTATACGCTCAACGTCCTCAGGAAAAATAGAGTACACCTGGTAATCAGAATAAGTAATAGCAGTGTCAGGAGAAAGCTGTTTAACACGCGTCAAATCCTCACCAGAAATAGTCTTTTTCACAAGCGTGGACTCACAAGAATTACAGCCATTGACAACACGCTCCTCGCCCCAAATCTGTTTTTCACCGCAAGAATCGCAGGAAACAACAAAAACCTTCAACGACTCCTTCATTTAAAACAACACCCGCAACAATTCCACCACAAATAAAAAAACACTAATGAATTAGACACAACCGCCTATTTATATGTTATTATTGTCCAGTAGTAACTAAAAATAGTTCTTTTGGTTTGTTGTAGTTTTCGCTTAAATGCAAAAAACCACAACATGTAATATAAAGGTTCTTCAAGTAATTATTCCTTTCGCAAAAACTATTCCTTTTAAAAAAAAGAAAAAAACTAAATAAGAGGTAGAATACAGGAAATGAGTGAATACGCCGAAGGCGAAAACTACATAATAAAGGACTTGTCTCTTTCCAAACAAGGAAACCTCAAAATAGAATGGGCTGAAAACCACATGCCCGTTCTTTTGAAGATCCGCAAACGCTTTGAAAAAGAAAAGCCTTTACAGGGAATAAGAATTGCCGCTTGCCTGCACGTAACCAAGGAAACCGCTGTTTTGGCCAAAACACTCGCCTCGGGAGGCGCAACACTAAGATTATGCGCGTCCAACCCGCTTTCAACCCAAGACGACGTTGCAGCAGCCTTGGCAGAGCAAGGAATCCCAACTTACGCGGTCCGCGGAATGGACAACGACCTGTACTACAAGTGCCTTAACAAGGCCTTGGACGTCAAACCCCACATTACATTGGACGACGGCGCGGACTTGGTGAACACCATTCATTCTTCAAGAAAAGAACTGCTTGACGAAGTAATCGCAGGACAAGAAGAAACAACAACCGGCGTAATAAGACTCAAGGCAATGCACAAAGCAGGAAAACTCAAATACCCCGTAATTGCAGTAAACGACACGCCCACAAAACACTTCTTCGACAACCGCTATGGAACCGGCCAAAGCACTCTTGACGGAGTCATACGCGCAACCAATGAACTGCTTGCAGGCAAAACATTCGTGATAGCAGGATACGGCTGGTGCGGACGAGGACTTGCCATGCGAGCACGTGGAATGGGATGCAAAGTCGTCGTAACCGAAATAGACGAAGTCAAAGCCTTGGAAGCGCACATGGACGGATTCGAAGTAATGCCCATGTCACAGGCAGCAAAAACAGGCGACATTTTCGTAACTGCAACAGGAGATGTGGACGTAGTCCGCGCAGAACACGTTGAACTCATGAAAAGCGGAGCAGTAATCGCAAACACCGGCCACTTCGAC
>JBHHTN010000092.1:0-4269 GCA_046753405.1 Candidatus Micrarchaeia archaeon
CCCACAAAAAGTGTTAAATCGAGGTTAACATTTAAATACTTGAATGTTAAAAATAATTTAACACTTTTTTGGGATGTTGAAATGGGCGCCCTGGTTAAAATAAAAACAGTAAAACAACCGTTGAACGTCGAGGACGAATTCGAAGAATTCTTCAAAATCCTAGGACTTTTATCGGAACGCGACACAAATCAGACCGTTGTGCGTGTTTTTCGCGTGATTGTCCAAAACGACACCGACGAAGGACTTCGAAGCAGCACTCTCGCGCAACTTGCACGACTCAACAGGCTTACTACCATGTACCACTTAAACCGCCTTGTCGAGGCAGGGCTTTTGGAAAAACACCAAGCGCGCTACTTTTTTAAAAAAAGCGCGCTGGAGCAGACAGTAAAAGAATTCGAACGCGAAGCAGAAGAATCGTTTGCACGCGCTCGAAGACTTGCAACACTCATGCGGCGGGAACTGGAATAAAAACTATTTTTTTTAAAGGTGAAATTTTTTTTGGACGAACAAAAAACGCAAAGGAAACTTGACAGAAAAAAAAGTGAAGAAAAACAACCCGACGAAAAATGCTTGGAAAAAGACGTAAACCTAAAAGAGCAGTTCAAGCGCCTTGCAGCAGACTTTGAAAACTACCGCAAAAGAACGGAAATGGAAAAAGAGGAAAACTCCTCGATGGGGGAAGAGCGGCTTGTTCAAGACTTGCTTCCAATAGTGGATGAGTTTGAAAAAGCATTGGAACACGAAAAATCTCCTGATTTTGCAAACGGAGTCAGGATGGTGCACGCCAACCTCTCGAGGGTTTTGTCAAAACACGGCCTTGAAAAAATGGAAAGCACAGGCAAACACTTTGATTCAACAATTCACGAGGCAGCAGGCAGCGTCAAAGTTGAAGACGAAAAACAAGACGGAAAAATCCTTGAAGAAGTAAGAAGCGGTTACGCATTCAACGGACGCCTCATCCGGCACCCGTTGGTAATGGTAGGAAAAATAGCGATTGTAAAAAAAGGTGAAGAAAAACAATGACTAAAATAATCGGAATAGACTTGGGAACAAGCAATTCGGCAGCAGCAGTAATGCAAGGCGGCAGGCCCGTGATAATTCCAAGCGCCGAAGGCGCTACTGTTGCGGGAAAAACCACTCCGTCAGTAGTGGCATTTGCAAAGGAAGGCCAGCGCCTTGTAGGCGAACCGGCACGCAGACAAGCGGCGTTGAACCCCGAAAAAACCATCATTGCCGCAAAACGCAAAATGGGATCTGACTTCAAATACAAAATCAAAGACAAGGAATACTCTCCACAGGAAATTTCCGCGTACGTGTTGCAAAAAATCAAAAAAGACGCCGAAGCGTTTCTTGGGGAACCCGTTGAAAAAGCAGTAATCACTGTTCCGGCGTACTTCAATGACAACCAGCGCCAGGCAACAAAAGACGCCGGGAAAATTGCAGGACTTGAAGTCGTTAGGCTTATCAACGAACCTACCGCGGCATCAATCGCCTACAGCCTGGACAAAAGCGAAAAAGAATTGAAAATTCTCGTTTTTGACTTCGGAGGAGGAACCCTGGATGTGACTATTCTCGAGTCTGCAGACGGAGTATTCGAAGTCAAAAGCACAAGCGGGGATACACAGCTTGGCGGAACAGACATGGACAACACTCTGGTAGAGTACTTGGCAAACCAATTCAAAAAAGACACTGGACTTGACTTAACCCAAGACGGAAGCGCGATGACGCGCCTTCGCGAGGCAGCGGAAAAAGCAAAAATAGAGTTGTCAACCGTGCTTGAAACGGACATAAACCTTCCGTTCATAAGCGCAACGCCGCAAGGGCCAAAGCACTTGACTGCAAAACTTTCAAGGGCGGAACTTGAAAAACTCGCAGGCCCCATAATCGAAAAATGCAAAACCCCCGTTGAAAAGGCCTTAAAAGACGCTAAAGTCGACAAAAAAGACATCGACAAAATAATCCTCGTAGGCGGCCCTACCAGAATGCCTGCAGTAAAAAAATTCGTCGAGGGCTTGGTTGGAAAAAAAATTGCAGGCGGAATCAACCCAATGGAATGCGTTGCAACAGGAGCGGCCATTCAAGGAGGCGTGCTTACAGGCGAAGTCAAAGACATCGTCTTGCTCGACGTAACTCCGTTGTCTTTGGGAATCGAAACCCTTGGAGGAGTTTTCACCAAACTCATTGAAAGAAACACAACCATTCCAACGAAGAAAAGCCAGGTTTTCAGCACTGCCGCAGACATGCAAACTGCCGTGGACATACTGGTATTTCAAGGAGAAAGGTCTATGGCAAAAGACAACGTTCTGCTTGGCAACTTCCAATTAACGGGAATTCCCCCAGCACCGCGAGGCGTGCCCCAAGTGGAAGTGGCCTTTGACATAGACTCCAACGGAATAATACACGTTACTGCAAAAGACAAGGGAACCGGCAAAGAACAAAGCATCAAAATAACCGCTCCGCACAAACTGTCCAAAGAAGACATTGAAGAAAAAATCAAAAAAGCCGACGGCTTTGCAGAAGAAGACAAGAAAAGGCGCGACGAGGCGGAAACCCGAAACGAAGCTGACGCGCTTGTCTACACAAGCGAAAAAACCTTGAAAGAATTCGGCGACAAAGTTCAGCAAGAACAAAAAAAGAAAGTTGAAGACGCAGTCAAAGAAGTAAAAGAAGCTTTGAAAAAACAAGACCTTGCAGACCTTAAAGCCAAAACAGATGTTTTGCGCAAGGAAATACAAGCAGTAGGCGCGGCAGCGTACCAAAAAGCCCAAGCAGAACCGCAACCGCAAGGACAAAAAGAGAAAACCGAGGAACCAAAAAAGCAAAGAGGCGAAAAAGTCGTTGACGCCGAAGTCGAAAAAGAAGACGACAAGAAAAAAGACAAGTAGGGCAAAGGAATGGAAAAAAGAGATTACTACGACGTACTCGGCATTTCAAAAAACTCGCAAAAGTCCGACATAAAAAAGGCTTACCGAAAACTTGCCTTACAGTTCCACCCCGACAAAAACAAGTCTCCGGATGCCGAAGAAAAATTCAAGGAAATAAGCGAGGCCTACGCAGTGTTGTCCGACAAGCAAAAAAAGCAGGCCTACGACCAATTCGGACACGCCGGATTCGACGCGCGCTTTTCCCAAGAAGACATTTTCAGAAACGCTGATTTTTCAAGCATTTTCCAGGAAATGGGATTCGGTTTTGACCAGTACGGACAAGGGGGCTTTGAGGACTTGTTCTCTTCCTTTTTCGGACACGCCTATGGCGGTGGTGTGCGAAACAGAAAAACGCGGGGTGCCGACCTGCGCTACGACTTGGACGTATCCTTGGAAGAAGCCGCCTTCGGAACAAAGCGCAAAATAGTGGTAAAACACACCCGCTCTTGCCCGCGATGCAAAGGCTCTCGCGCAGAGCCCGGGCACTCGCCCGAAAAATGCTCTGCTTGCAGGGGAAGTGGAAGAATCCAAGTTGCGCGAAGAAGCGGATTCACACAATTCATCAATGTTACAACGTGCAGAAACTGCGGGGGAAGCGGAGAAGAGCTGACGCACCCGTGCAATGAGTGCGACGGACGCGGACACGTACACAAAACCGATGAAATAACCGTTAAAATCCCCTCAGGCATTGAAGACAACTCGCTTTTAAGAGTGCACGGCGAGGGAGAAGCAGGAGAACACGGAGGTCCAGGCGGAGACTTATACGTAGCAGTAAACGTCTTTCCACACGAAGTATTCGAACGCCGTGGAAACGACTTGTACTGCGACAAAAAAATCTCCGTGACACAAGCGGTTTTAGGCGCCGACGTAGACGTGCCCACCCTGAAAGGGAAGAAAGTCAAGTTGAAAATTCCCCCAGGCACGCAACCAAACACCTTGTTTAAAATGAAAGAGTACGGCACAGTGCAAGTGCACGGAAAAAAGAAGGGCGACCAATACGTACAGGCAGTAGTTGAAATACCCGAAAAAATTTCAAAAAAAGAACACGAGTTATACGAACAGCTTGCGGGAAAAGAAAAAAGAAAAAAGAAAGGCGTGCTGGGAAAAATCTTCGGCTAATGGCAAACATTGCATACCCCGAACTTCTTGCAAGCATAATCAGCCGTTTCAAACTGTAAGGTGGCATGGGAAACCCCGTGCTTTTGCCTTAATTTTCCCTCGATTTTTTCGTAAATTTTCTGCGTCTGCGACAACTTCTTGTCTTTAACCGCAACGTGCGCTGAAACCACTATTATTTCCGAGCACACGCCCACACGCGCACGTCGTGCACCGCAACAACGTCTTT
>JBHHTN010000093.1:0-4160 GCA_046753405.1 Candidatus Micrarchaeia archaeon
GCTTATCAGATACAGCTTCCAAGTCTTCCACTTCGCCTTCGGAAAGCCCGTTTTCCAACATCTCCGAGGCATTAACCTCAACTTTTCCAAGTTCAATCGACAAAATGACGAAGTCAATCTTGACCTGGCCCTCTTCAACCAAAGAAACCTCGTCTGCAAAGAAGAAAACCCCGTCATTAGCACGAAAAGACGCGTTAACCGAATAATTGCCCGCAGGAAAAACAAGAACATAAGAACCGTTACGTGCAACGCTCCTGCCTGCAACGGCCCCCGTTGAAACGCTTTTAACCTCGACAACCGCGCCAGGCAAAGGCTCGAAATCCTCCCCGAAAACAGTTCCGAACAAAGTTGCAGCAGAAGAAAAAGAAGACAATAGCAAAACAAATAAAAAAAACGCTTCAAAGGCTAAAACGCGCTTCATGCTCTTAATCACTGTTTTCGGCGTTTTAAAAGTTTTTGAAGGCAAAAGAAGTATTCGTGAAGCTTTGCTTTGAAAAAAAAGCGCTCCTGAAGCTTTACGCTCGGCTTTTTTGAAAGAATGTTTTTATATACCAATTTTGAAAAAAAAAACAACGAGTAAAAAGTTTTTTGAAAAGTTAGGTGATAAAAAAAATGCCTTCAAAACAACACTGGAGCGCAATATTACTGATGTCATTGCTGTTCATCGGAATGTTCTCAACATTCACCTTCGCAAACGAAGACGACGACCACGAAAACAATGCAACCGATTCTGACATAAAAAGAAAAACAACCATAAAAAAAATCACTGAAACAAAAATAGACAAAAACGAATTAAAAGAACGCTTTGAAATAAAAAAAAGACTTGCGGAAAAAACCTCTTTGCACAAACGGCTTGACTCAAAAATAAAAACAACCACAAAACGCACAATTAACAAATGCCAAAAAGACAGCGGCGAAAACCTCAAAGAATGCGTCAAAAACCTCGGCGCAGGCATCGGCTCTGGAAACCTTGAAGAAAAATGCAATTCCTTCAAAGGAGAAAAAAAAGAAGTGTGTTTGAAACACCTTGCGCGGTTTTCCGAGTCGTGCTCCGACATTTCAGACGAACACAACCGCAAGTTCTGCCTAAAGGCAATTGAAACACCGCTTAAAAACTGCCAAAAACACGACGAAGACGAGAGGAAAAAATGCCTGCAGAAATTAGACAACATTAAATGCGACGACGTCAGCGAAGTACACGCAAGAGTGCTGTGCCTGCAACACGGCAAAAACTACAAGAAAGTGCAAAAACAACGCTTGAAAAACATCAAAGACGAAGAAAAAAACATCAAAATAAACCACGACCTGATAAATGCCATTAAAAAGAAGCACAAAAACCTTTCGCTTTTGAAAGGCAAAGACAAAGAAGACTTCAAAAAACACGTACTTGAAAAGCTTAACGGCGAGTACAACAAACGCATTCACGCACTTTACGCAATTCAAATGCGCGCCGAATCAGAAGAAGCCCTTGTCCTGGTTGACGAAATGATCGACTACATGGAAGGCAAAAAAGAAGAATTCAAGGCAACAAACTCAACACAAGAAAAGAAAAGCATTATAGCTGAAGTCAACGAAAAATGGAGAAACTTCAAAAAACAGATTCACGACATTCTCTTGAAAGACAAAATCCGCCACGCCGCGCAAAAAGCCTTGGACGCGCTGGAGAGAATCGACAACGTAATAGCCAAGCTGAACCAGCACGGATACAACACTACGAAACTCGAGGAAATGTCCTCAAAAATCTCGGAAAAAATAAACGCGGTATTAGACGAAGACATTTCAGTCAAACGCGCAAGGTGGCGACTTTCACACCTGCACAAGTGGATCGGACACATGAAAGCGGCAATACACAAGGCCATAAACAACAGGCACATAGAACTGCCAGAAGACAAAACCGAGCCTGTTGACGAAAACGACTTGTTCGACAATGACGAAGACGAAACCCCGACTCCACAGGCGTCAGAAGAACCAAGTGCAACACCTGTGCCAACTGAAGAACCAACAGCCACGCCGCAGCCAAGCCCGGCCGTATAGGCGATTTTTTTTCTTTCAAAAATTTTGTTCCAAAAAGTTTAAAGGGAATTTAAAAGTAATCAAAAGAAAAGAATTAGGTTTTTTGCTTGAAAAAAATTTTTTACACGATTTTGATAGGCTTTCTTTTGTTCGGCTGCCTTTCAGGACAACAAGAACAACCGTCCTCTGCACAACCAACAACTGCCCCGACAACGCCGGCCATCACAACAACACCCGTTCCCACAGTTGACGCTTCAGCGGCAAACAACGAGTTGGACGACGCGACAAAAGCACTTGAAGAAGCCTTGAACGCGTCAGAAGAACTGGACCTTGACGACATCGACTCGTCTGACTTGGACTACACGTAAATTCAAGTTAAAACTTGAACGCACCTGTTGTTCTCGCAAATGCACCACAGTCCACCAACAGACGCCGGGTCCTGCCCTTTGGGCATTTCACAAACAGTGCCTTCCTCGTCAGTGCAAGTGTCAGTTGTATCAGTTTCATCCCAAAAACACCCTCCGCCTTCGGACCCTGCCTGACTCAAAGGCCCTGACAACTCTCTTTCCACCGAACCCGGCTCGTCGGACGAACCAGTCAAAACTGAATCAGATTCAACAGACGCAGGCTCAGACACTTCAGCGCTTTCCGAAGACCTTGCAGGCGTTTGTTGAAGCTCTTTTGAAACACCGTCTGCAACAGGCGCAACAACAGTCGAACCCTCCAAAACACTCGATTTCTCATCAAAATCAGTTGAATCGAACTCCGCGCCTGCCGAACCAAACGGATTCAAAGGCAGTGAAGCGACTTGCAAAAAGAAAACAAGGCCTACAACAACAAGTCCTAACACAAGCCACACTTGCGCGGGCACTCCCTTAGGCTGAACAATTTTACGCCCCGTCAAAGTCAACCCGTAGTACTTCCACTTGCGCTTAACCTCTTCCTTCACAGGAGCAATCAAACCAACTTTTTCCAACGTATCCAAGTGCTCTTTCACCGTGGACGCGCTCAAACCTGTTTCCTCTGACAACTCGGCTCCAGTCATGCGCCGTTTGGACAACTTTTTCAAAATAGCAACGCGCGTGTCTGCAGCCAGCGCCTTGAACGCCTCGCGATCCAAAGTAATCTCGTCTGATGCCATTTTACACAACAAAAAAGCAAGAAAGAAGTTTTTAAAGTTGGCTTTTTGCTTCGGTTAAAAACGAAAGAAACAAAAGGCACAAAAACAACGCCTTCCAAAAAAAATAGAACAAACCAAATGGGCTTATTCGATTTTTTCTTCAAAAAAAAACAAGAAACCCCAAAACAAGCAATTTTGCCCCGCTTAGAGGTAAATGCGGAAGAACTTGAAAAAGAATTGGAAATAAAACGCGAAAAACCATTGTCTGAACTGCTGCCGGAGTGCAAAGAAATCCCACCGCAGGCAGAAGAACAAGTAGAAAAAGTAAAAAACAGCCTTGAAAACTTCAAAAAAACGCCTTTGGACGAAAAAATGGCGCACTACAACATTGCAAGGCAAATGAAGCCGGAATTCGAACGCCGCGCCCTGCCCGCACTTAACGCAATACGTTTCCCAAAAAACGATTCCTTTGAACAGTACTTTGACTTTCACAAAAGCCTGCAAGAGGCAATAAAACAATTCACAAAAGCCTCCTTTGACAACCGCTACCTGCTGGCGCTTTTCCCAAAAAAATTCGAACCAATCGGAAGCGGAATAAAACACCTTGCCGGCTTATCCGAACAACTGGGAAAAAAACTGCAATCAAAACAAAAAAAACTCGATGAATTTTCAACGGCAAAACAAGCCCTTGAAAAAATCGAACAGGAACGCAAACACTTAAACAACCTGGAACAAAAAAAACAAGAAACGTCAAGCAACCTCCACGAATTGGAAAAAAAAGTTTCGGCCTTGGAAAAAAACGCGAAAGAACTCTCAAACCTTGAAAGCTCGCGCAACCGCATCACGGAATTAGACCAAAAACAGTCAAATGCAAAAAGAGCAGCATTAGACCTGCTCTCACCCCTGCACAGGGCATTCAAAAAACTCGAAAAAACGGCAATGGAAAAAAACCTTTCCAAAACCGCTAAAAAATACTACGAACAACCCCTCGCATCCCTGCTGCAAGAAAACCCTGGAAACCCCGAGT
>JBHHTN010000094.1:0-4126 GCA_046753405.1 Candidatus Micrarchaeia archaeon
TCGTCTTTGACTGCCATTTGAAGGTTGCATAGTCCTTTTACTTGAAGTTTTAAAGCGATTTTTTTTGAGTATTCTTTTATTGTTTGCAGGGTTTTTTGTGAAAGGGTTTGTGTGGGTAAGACGCATGCGCTGTCTCCTGAGTGCGCGCCTGCTTCTTCTATTTGTTCCATTACTCCGGCTATTACCGTGTTTTTTCCGTCGCAAAGCAGGTCCACGTCGATTTCAATTGCGTTTTCAAGGAAGTGGTCCATTGTAATGGGCCGTCCTTCTGACACGAGCACTGCCTCGTCGATTTTTTCTTCGAGCTCGTTGCGGTTTGTTACTACTGTCATTGCACGGCCTCCGAGGACGAAGGAGGGCCGCAGGAGTATCGGGTAGTTTACTTCTTCTGCTTTTTCAAGCGCTTCTTGTCTTGTGAATACTTGCGCGCTTTTTACAAGGGGTATTGAGAGTTTTTTCGCGATTTGCGCGAATTGTTTTCGGTCTTCTGCAGCGTCGATTGATTCTACTGGGGTGCCGAGTATGTTGACGTCGTTTTCTTTGAGTCCTGTTGCAAGGTTTATGGATGTTTGTCCGCCGAATTGCACTATTACTCCTTGAAGGTTTTCGTTTTCGCGTTTTATTATTGCCAGGACGTCTTCGAGTGTTAGGGGTTCGAAGTATAGTTTGTCGGATATGTCAAAGTCTGTGCTGACTGTTTCGGGGTTGTTGTTGATTATGATTGCTTCGAATCCTTTTTCTTTTAGTGCTGTTACTGCGTGTACTGTACTGTAGTCGAATTCTATTCCTTGGCCTATTCGGATGGGCCCGCTTCCGAGGATTATCACTTTTTTATTGCTTGTTTTTTTGGTTTCTTCGTCTGATTCTTGTTCGTAGGAGGAGTAGTAGTAGGGGGTGAGGGCTTTGAATTCTCCTGCGCAGGTGTCGATTATTTTGTATGAGGGCTTTAGGCCTATTTTTTCTTTGTAGAAGCGTACTCCTTCCAGGGAGCGGCCGCAGAGAGTTGAAATCCAGCGGTCGGAAAAACCGGCTTTTTTTGCTTGGGTGAAGGTTTCCTGGTCGGTTTCGTCTTCCAAGCGCAGGTTTTTGACTTGTTCTTCGAGTGTGACTATGTTTTGAAGTTTGTGTAGGAACCAGGGGTTGATTTTTGTGACTTCAGCGATTTTTTCAATGCTTGTGCCTTTGCGTAGTAGTTCTTTTATGTGGAACAGGCGCAGTTCGCTTGGCTGCAGTAGTTTTTCAAGGTTTTTTTCTTGTTCTACTTGTTTTGTTGCGAGGTTTGCGTACCCGCTTCTTATTTCAAGGGAGCGGATTGCTTTGTTTAGTGCTTCTTCGAAGGTTCTTCCTATTGCCATTGTTTCTCCGGTGCTTTTCATTTGCGTTCCGAGTTTTCCGTTTGGAACGCCGAATTTGTCAAAGGGCCATCTTGGAATTTTTAGTACGATGTAGTCGAGTGCGGGTTCAAAGCACGCGGTTTTTCCGGTGACTTTGTTTGTTATTTCGGGAAGCGTGTAGCCTAAGGCTATTTTTGCTGCAACGCGTGCTATTGGGTAGCCTGTTGCTTTTGATGCAAGTGCGCTTGAGCGTGAGACGCGCGGGTTTACTTCGATTACCCAGTACTGGCTGGTTTTTTGGTTTAGTGCGAATTGTATGTTGCAGGCGCCTTTCACGTTTAAAGCGCGTATTATTTTTATGGCCGCGCTTCGAAGCATTTGGTGTTGGTTGTCTGTCAGGGTTTGTGCTGGGGCGGTCACGATGCTTTCTCCGGTGTGTACTCCGGTGGGGTCCATGTTTTCCATGCTGCATATTGTAATGCAGTTGTCTTGCGCGTCGCGTACTACTTCGTACTCGTATTCTGCGGTTCCTGCAATGCTTTGTTCTATTAAAATTGTGTGTGTTGCGCTTGACTGCAAGGCGCGCATTGCAGTTTCTTCGAATTCTTGTTTTGTTTTTGCTATTCCGCTTCCTGCTCCGCCTAAAGCGTAGTCGGCGCGAATTATTGCGGGCAGTTTTATTTTTTCAAGAGCGTTTTTTGCTTCGTTTAAGGTGGTTGCTTTGGCGCTTTGCGGGACGGGCTCGTTTATTTTTTTCATTAAGGCGGCGAATTTTTCGCGGTTTTCGGCAAGTTCGATTGTTTCAACTTGTGTTCCCAGTACTTGAGCGTTGTTTTTTTTCAGGGCTTCTCTTAATTCGACTGCGAGGTTCAAGCCGGTTTGGCCTGCCATTGTTGCAACGAAGGCGTCGGGTTTTTCTTTTTCTATAATGTTTTCAAGCGTGTTTTTGTTTAAGGGTTCTAGGTACACGGTGTCTGCGGTGTCCAGGTCTGTTTGAATGGTTGCGGGGTTGCTGTTTGCAAGCACGACTTTTACGCCTTCTTCGCGCATGGCTATGGCGGCTTGTGCTCCGGAGTAATCGAATTCTGCTGCTTGGCCGATTACTATTGGCCCGCTTCCGATCAGTAAAACTTTTTTGTACTTCAGTTTAAAGCATCTCTAAGAATTCTTTGAATAGGAAACTTGTGTCGTAGGGTCCTGGGTTTGCCTCGGGGTGGAACTGTACGCTGAAGGTTTGTTTTTCCATGCATTTTATTCCCTCGTTGGTGTTGTCGTAGCAGTTTTCAAACAAGGGCTCTACGTTTTTTGGAAGGTTTTTGACTGCAAAGCCGTGGTTTTGGGCGGTTATGAATACTCGCCCGGAGTCTTGGTGGATTACGGGGTGGTTGCTTCCGCGGTGTCCGAATTTCAGTTTGAAGGTTTTTGCGCCGAGGGCGCGTGCTATTATTTGGTTTCCAAGGCAGACTCCGAAAATTGGTTGTTTTCCTAATAGTTCTTTGCAGGTTTGAATTGTTTTTTGCAGCGTTTGGGGGTTTCCAGGGCCGTTTGAAAACACTACTGCGTCTGGTTTTAATGCGAGTATTTCGCGTGAGGTGGTGTTGCAGTGCACGCTTGTTGTTTTTGCCCCGTGTTTTGCAAGTTGTGCGGGAATGCTTTGTTTTGCCCCGCAGTCTACGAGCACGACGTGTTTTTTGGCGTCGGGGTTTCCGAAGGTTTGGTTGTTTTTTTGGGATACTTGTTCTGCGAAGTTTTGGGTTGAGTAGTCGAATGACTTTGCCTTTTGGCAAAGTTGTAACGCGGCTTGTTTTGCGTCTTCAAAATCGCGTATTTCTTTTTCGTCGAAGGTTTGAAGGGCGCTTGGCAGCACTCCGCTTTCGCGTATTTTAAGGACAATGCTTCGTGTGTCAACGTTTGCAATTCCTGGAGTTTCTTGTTCGTGGAGGAATTGGTTAAGCGTGTTTTTGTATGAGTTTGACTGGAAGGGTTTTTGGCAGGCTTCTTTGACTACTGTTGCTTTGGCGTGGATTTTTTTGGATTCGAAGGCTTCTTTGGAAAAAGCGTAGTTGCCGATTAAAGGGTAGCAGAAGGTGAGTATTTGTCCGGCGTAAGAGGGGTCGGTTAAGGCTTCTTGGTAGCCAGTCATGGATGTGTTGAACACGAGTTCTCCGGCTATTGTTTTTGACGGTCCTAAGGCTGAACCGAGGAAGAAAGAAGAGTCTTGTAAAACGAGTATTGCCGCGCGTTTTTGCGCTTTTTGCCGTGCATGCTGGGATGTGGCAGTCATTAGGTATCTAAAAGAAGATTTATGCGCAGCATGCTTATTAAGCTATTTGAAAAGTTGGTTGGATTTTTGTCTTACGTTGAAGGTTTTTGTTGCTGTTGAGTCCAAGTAGCCTGTTTTTTGGGCCAAGGCGTTTGCGTGGTATGTTCCTAAAGGCGCGTTTGATGGAATTCTGTACCTGAATCGTACTTTGCCTTTCCAGTTAGTTGTTTTGTAGTAATTTGCGGCTGTGGAGTTGTCTGGGTACTTAATTGTCAGGGTTACGCCTGCGTTGCGGATTGCTGTTTGTGTTGTTGCGTCTGTTGTTTTGATTATTATTGTTGCCCTGTAGCCTGGGCGGTAATCTTCCTTGTTTGAAGTGATTTCCACGTTCATTGAAGGAAGTGGAGTTGCTGTTGGTATTGGTGTTGGAGTTGCTGTTGGTATTGGTGTTGGAGTTGCTGTTGGTATTGGTGTTGGAGTTGCTGTTGGTATTGGTGTTGGAGTTGCTGTTGGTATTGGTGTTGGAGTT
>JBHHTN010000095.1:0-3900 GCA_046753405.1 Candidatus Micrarchaeia archaeon
CCACCGATTTCCTCGAAAAAAAAAACCAAAGTCAAACAAAAATAAAACAAAACAAGTATTTCAACCTTTTCAAAAAACATCGTCAAACCAAATAACACGCAAAATACGCAAAGGAATAAATGTCTTTTAAACAATGAAAAGAGACAGGTGGTATAAACTCAACAATGAAAATTCACTCTGCAAGCGCCGGAAGCTTTGTAACCGGACGAGAAATTTCACAAGCAAGGGAAAAAGGGCTTGTAACCTTCGTCCACTTCGGAGGAAAAGCTTCCTGCGGGGGAGGAAACGCTCTTTCAGAAAGCCAAAGAGAAAAAACATCAGACGCAGTCCGCAAATTCCTGACAGAGAAAATAGGAGTCCGAGAAAACGCGGCAGAACAAGTCAAATTGCAACTCCAAAAAATGCACCTTGACGCCTCACCAGAGGCGCACGCCAAACTAATCAAAGAATACAACCAAAAAACACTCGGAATAGAAAAAAACCTCGCATTAACACACAACCTGGAAAACGGCAAAATCAAAGTAGTTGCAAAAAGCGGAACGTGGACTGCGGAAGAATTCAAAAACTCCGTGAAAGTGTCCTGCGCCGACGCCAGGCATAAAATATCACTTGACGAAGAAAAAATTTCAGAGCTTTTGGAAAAAAACGAAACAACCGCAAAAGGAGAAGAACAAAAAGCGCAAAACCCCAACGGATTTCTCTTCAACGAAGGTCCCGTGACAAAACAAGAAAACGTTTTTACAATAATAGGCATTTCCCCGCAGGAATTCAAGCAAATCCTCTCAAAAATGCAGGAAAACCAAAGCACTGACGTAAACGACGCCCACTCCGTTGCCGCAGCGGCCCTAAGCGCGTACTACTACACTGCCCACAGGTGGCAAGACCACGAAAAACTCCTTCAAACACTGAAAATAAACGCAGGATGAAAAGCCAAAGGTTAAACGAATTGCATTTATACCCTGCAAAACATAAGCATAAACAATGGTTAGAACAGACTGGTTTGAAGTAACAAAACAGCTCAGCTTGAACGCCTTGTTTTGGGTGGGCATCGTTGCAATCGTGTTAACCCTCGTCTCCTCGCAGGACACAACGTTTCTTGCAATATTCATAGGACTAGTGCTGTTCAACGCAATTCTCTTGCTTTTGCTTAAAACCGTTGCTCCAAGCATCTTCAACCAGCTTCCAATCACACACAGCGCTGAAAACAAAGCAGAAGCAGAAGGAAAAATAGGCTTCAGGGTATACCCCTTGGAATACCCAAAAGTACTGGATGAAGACTTAAAAGACTACGCGCCCGAATTCATCCACCTGGACATCGCAAAAGGAAACTCCGTATTATTCGGCGGCAACATCGCACGAAGCGCACTAAAGCAATTCAGAGACATGCTCAACAAAGTACTGAAAATAACAGACATAGTCCCCGCAAACAATTCAAAGGCAAAACCACGCCATAGCCCTAAACGCGCCAAAACAGTCAAACAGGCCTGAACAACCTTTTGTTTTCTCTCAAGACCTCTATTGCCGGAAGCTTTTTGCCTTCAAGCATTTTCAAAAGAGCACCGCCTGCAAGGCTCCGAAAAGAGATTTTATCGCGACTTATTCCGAACTTGTCCAAGGCAGCGCTAGTATGCCCCCCGCCTGTAAACGAAAAAGCAGAAGAACTTGCAATTGCCTGCAAGACTGCTTTTGTTCCGAATCCAAAAACGTCTTTTTCAAAAACGCCTTGCGGTCCTTTCAAGTAAACCGTTTTTGCCTCGGACACTTTTTTGGAAAAAAATTCGGCCGTTTTCCTGCCTATGTCGAAAAACGCTTTGTCTTGAGGAAGAGAGCCTACGAGGGCTTCTTTTCTCTGACCATTTTCCTCAAAGGCCAAATCAAGAGGAGTTACGATTTTTTTTCCGTGACTTGCGATTAGTTGCTTGAACTCGTCCACAAAGTGAGTGTATTCTTTTTTTCTCAGAAACTCTTCGGTGGGCCCTCCCATGCGCACTCCTTTTGCCAAAAGCGCGGCATTGGCAATTACACCCGACAACAAAACAAAGTCCACGGTGCCATCTGCCAAGGCTTTTTTCATCAACTGAAAAGACTCGTCGGGCTTTGACCCCCCAAGCAAGTAAACATTTGGATGCGCGGGTTCTCCACAGACTTTCTGCGCGTTATAATACTCGCTTTGCATCACGCGGCCGGCGCAAGAAGGCAGCACTTTTGCAAAGCCGACAACCGACGCCTGAGAGCGGTGAGCCGCAGAAAAAGCGTCGCATACAAAGATTTGCGCCAAAGGGTAAAGAGATTGCACGAGCTTGCTTTGAGCGTGCTTTGCAGGCGAAAGCTTCAACATTTCTTCTTCAAGCATCCGCATGTTTTCAAGCAGAATTATTTCCCCGCCTGAAAGCGATTTAATCACACCCTGCGCCTTTTGGCCGTAGTGGTCGTCAACGTATTTCACGTCACGACCAACATGTTCAGACAACGCTTTCGCGTGCTGACTCAATGGAATAAGATCCGGTTGCTTGGGACGGCCTTGATGCGCCAAAACAACCACTTTAGCGTTTTTTTCCAAAAGTTCCTTGATGGTTCTTGCATGAGCCGCAAACCGCTCGGAAACAATTATCTTTCCGTTTTGGTCAATTGGACAATTCACGTCAACTCTTACAAACACTGTTTTGCCCTTGAAGTCAAAATCGTCAATATTGTAAAAATCCGACACCTCAAAAAAAACCTTCTTTTATTCACAAGAGTTTTTGCACGAATTCAACAAGCCTGTTTGAATAACCCCACTCATTGTCATACCAGCTTAACACTTTAACCAAGTTGCCTTTGCCGGTACCATCAGGGCTTATGACCTTGGTGCCAAGCGAGTCGATTATCGCAGAGTGAGGGTTGCCTATTATGTCAGTTGACACAATGGGGTCCTCAGTATACTCCATGATGTTCTTCAAGTCCCCGCTTGCCGCTTCCTTCAAAACCGCATTAACATCGTCAGCAGTAACTTCTGTTTCAAGTTCAACTGTAAGGTCAGTCAAAGAACCGTCTGGAACCGGCACGCGAATAGCCATGCCGTCAAGCTTGCCCTTTAATTCCGGAATAACCAAGCCTATTGCCTTGGCAGCACCCGTTGAAGTCGGAATAATGTTAAGGGCAGCTGCCCTTGCGCGCCTCAGGTCCTTGTGAGGCAAATCCAACACTTTTTGGTCGTTTGTGTAGCCGTGAACCGTAGTCATAAACCCTTTTTTTATCTTGAACTTCTCGTGAATGACTTTCACGGCAGGAGACAAACTGTTCGTAGTACACGAGGCCATTGACACAACATTGTGTTTTCCCGGAACGTACTTGTCAAAATTCACTCCCAAATTGCAAGTGTACCCCTCTCCTTTCAACGGAGCGCTAACCGCCACTTTTTTTGCGCCTGCCTGCAAGTGCTTTCCAGCACTCTCCTGGTCGCGGAAAACACCCGTGCTTTCAACAACAACCTCCACGCCCAAATCTTTCCAAGGAAGTTTTGCCGGGTCTTTCTCGGAAAAAACTTTTACTTTTGAACCGTCAATTTCAAGAACTCCTTCCTCGCACATGCACACGGCCTGCTCGAGTTTTCCGTGAACTGAATCATACTTAAGCAAATGTTCAAGTGTTTCGCAACTTGTAAGGTCGTTTATTGCCACAAGCTCCAAGTCTTTTCCCAAAACGCCTTTTTTCAAAGCAGCGCGCACAAAGTTTCTTCCTATTCGTCCAAAACCGTTAATTGCAACTTTGACCATCAAAACACCCGCCTTCCAAGTTTAGAACAAAAAAAAGTTGTATACAAGTTGTATTTATAATTCGACGAAAGTTTTTAATGCTGTCGAGCGCAGCGGAAAAAAACTGCGATAAATATAATAGGCACCCGGCCTTTTTATTTAAAAG
>JBHHTN010000096.1:0-3873 GCA_046753405.1 Candidatus Micrarchaeia archaeon
GTCGATTAGCCTTTTGTCTTTGTTTGAAACGCTTATTCCGACGCCCCATTTGTCGTCTTTTTCGCGTGTAAGGTGGCCGTCGCCAGCGATGAATCCTGCGAGCCAGCACAAATCTTCGTTCAAGCGGCTTGGAATTCTTACGAACGTGCCGTTTCTGCCTATGCGTGAAATGTTTTCCAGAACAGATTTTTTGGGAACTTTGGTAAGTTCTGCCAGCAAAAGCAGTGAAGAAATCGTGGGTCTTCCTCGCGCCTTGCCGTTAGGCATTTTTCTTGAGAACCAGTTTCTTAAAACGTCCTTGTTTATTCCCGTTTTTTTGGAAATTTTGCCAAACGAACCGTATTTTTCTTTAAGCAATTTGAACAAGTTGTTCATTAATTGTGGTTCGTCGACTTGCAGAGAAGACTTGTTTAGGAGTGATAAAATCGGCGTGTTTTTGCTGTTGAAGTTTTTAAGTGCGGTTGGCGCTGCAATTCGAGTTCCTGTTTTCAATTCGTCGGCTCTGATCCACAAGGGTTTTCCGTTGTTTGTGCTGAGCACGGGGTTTTCAGGTGTTAGGAATATTTCTCTGCCTTTGGCGGTTTTCACTTTGACAAATTTTGGGTTTTTAACGCGTACGCACTGAATTATTTTGCCGGGAACGATTTTCAATGTGTCCAAGTCAAGCGAAAGAACTTCTGTGCCTTTCAGGTTCTTGTCAACTATTTCTTGTATTGGAAGAATTCTTCCGTCTGCTAAAGGCACAAGCGTATCGGACCGCATGCACGCGCCGATTCCTTGTTGTCCACGTTTTTGTTTTCTTTGGTGGAATTTTGTTCCGGCTAAAAGCATTCCAAGGGCTTGCCCGACGTTTTTGAGGGGAATGCCGATTCCGTTGTCTTCGGCAATTACGGTCAAATGTCCTCTTTCAGCGTTTCTTATTTCAACATTTATGTTAGGCAAAATTTTGGCTTCTTCACAGGCATCAAGCGAATTACTGCAATATTCATGCACGATCGTGGTCAAAGAACGCGTTTTTCCGCTGTAGCCTAGCATTTGCCTGTTTTTCTTGAAGAATTCGGCAACGCTGTACTCCTTGTAGTTGTGGTCTGTTGGTGGTGTTGCGTCTGCCATTTTTTCTTTACCTTTAAAACATTCTTGTTCTTTTTTCGTGCCGGCGTTTTTTTTCTAGGAAGCCGTATACGCCTGAGTGCGTTGAGCCTTGAAGTATTTTTTGTATTGCTTCTTTGGCGTCTTGCAGTTCTTCGTATTTTCCCAGTATTGCTATTTTGTTTTCCCAGATTGAAATGTGTGCGTCTGTTAGTTCTTCCAGGGTTTTTTTTGCTTTGCCTTCTTTTCCTATTACTCTTGCTTTGTATCGTTCAATCATTTTTTCGTTTGAAAAAAACTGTTCGAGGTCTATTACTTCGATGTAGTAATCGTCGTTGAGCAACTTGAGCGCTTTTTCTTGGTCAAAGCCAAGTGCAATTGCCGTCAAGACTTGTTGTGCGATCCAGGTTTTTCCCCCGTCGCCTTCAAGTTCAACGTTTCCGTCAATGTTTACTTCCGCGTTTATGCCCAGTTCGTTTTCAAGGCGCTTTAACACGGCAAAATCGTCTTTTTTTACTGCATTCAATCGCTTTGGCGGAATCTTTACTGCTGCGTCTGTTGTTTTGAATGCATCCATCTATTTCCGCCCTCTTTAATTGGCTGGAAAAAAGGGTTCCGTCACTAAGCGGGTTAATGAAATACTTATTGTAAGACAAGGTATAAAACGCTTGTTCTTGCCCCGTGCACGAATTCGATTCAATGAAAATCAAGGCTTACAAACGCCAAAAACTGCCGTTTCAGCGCGTTATTTCTTGCGTTATTCCTTCTGTTTCCGCTTTTTCCACGCCTTCTTTTTTGAAGTATTTTGCAATGTTTTCAACGTCTCTTTCCAAAAATTCTTTTGCAAGGGGGTGGTCGAGCAAGACTGCTTGGGAAACGTCGATTAAGTACGCCTCTCCTTTGTGTATTACGATGTTGTACGAGCTTAAGTCTGCGTGAACCAGGCGTGCCTGGTACATTTTTTTCATGTTTTCAACAACTTCTTCAAAGGTTTTTTTTGGGTTCTCAAGGCGAACGTCTTGCAATTTTGCACTTGGCAAGCCCCCTTCTCCTAAAAACTCCATTATCAAAACGTTTTCTTTTTGCTTGAACGGGTTTGGTACTTTTACGCCTCTTTCAAAGCTTTTTTTCAGGTTCGCAAACTCTTTTCGCGCCCATTCTTTGACAAGCGGCCGCAGTTTTTTTTTGACGTGTGAAAAGCGCGGGTCTCCTTCAATGTACTTCATCAGGTTTCTGAACGAGGAGGTTTCGTACTTGTATGCTTTCAACGCGACGAATTCCTCATTTGGCAGTTTTTTTCCTGCGGTGCACCTGAACACTACTGCTTCTTTTCCGTGGGAAATCGGGTAATCAACGCTTTTTATGAAGCCATTGTTTAGGAGTTTTACAATTACGCTTACAGTTGAATCGTCCAGAACTTTTCCGGCTATTTTAGTTCGTTCCTTTAAGGGTTTTTCTTCGCGTCGGGGCTGTTTTCTTTTTGAAACGCGCGTTGCCAAAAGTTTGCAGGCTCCTTTTTTTTTGAAAAAAATTAGTTTTTTTTTAGTCTTTGATTATTCCGCGTCGTCTTAATTGCTCTACTTGCGGTTTGGTGTACCTGTAGGCAATGTCTGCTTTTTCGTTTGATTCAACGCTCCAAGGCGTTACCAGCACCAAGTCGCTTACTTTTATCCACAGTTTTCTTCTTATTTTGCCCGGGATTCTCGCCAATCGTTCGTGTCCGTCTTTGCATTGCACGCGCATTCTTGAGCCTCCCAACAACTCGGTTACTATTCCGAATATTTCATTTTCGCGGGGCATTCTGACGCGTATTGGCCCTTCGTGCTTGGTATGTCTTTTTTTGTGGAATCTTTTTTTTTGAAACATTTTTAGTATCTCACCGGGCTTTTTGCGCCGCATGCCTCGCACAAGAGCATTTTCAGGTTTCTCTCAATGCTTTCAAGGTGCGTGTCTGGTTTTCCGCATTCCTTGCAGATGACGCTGGTTTTGCAATAAGTTTGAATCCTGTCGTTTATGGTGCGGGATGGAAACTTTCCTTGCAGTATCAGCCGGCTTCCGGAAACATTGCCTGGAACGGCCAGTTCTTTGAATAAGTATTTTGACACTTCTTCGGGTTTTCTTCGAAGAGTGGAGCAAACAGCGTCGAAGTTTTTTATGCTTGTCTTGTTTCCTTCTATGAAAACTTCGGCAGTAGGGCATTCGAACCTCTCGCTTTTTGTCTTTTGCGTTGGCATTGCGCGGTATGCGCGTTCCAATAAATTTGCGTAATCCATTTTTATCGCTTTCTCTTTGTTGAAACTAAAGTTTTTGAAAGAAACGAACGTTGTAGAATTCGTTTAAACCTTTAAAGCGGTTTTGTTTTCGGTCACTATAATTGTTTTTTTGCTGGTTCTTTAACCTTTTTCTTTTTCAAAGGCCCAGGTGCGTTGTTACCAGGATTTGCAGAAGAATGAAAAGCAAGCTGAAAAACACTATTGGCGGCAAAGCGGGCAGGTATTCTTTTTGCTTGTCCAACAGGTACAGGATGGTAAACAATCCGATGGCGCCGCCTATTGCCGCGGCAAGACCTGCAGTCCAATTTGGGAAAACCCCTGTTTTCAAGGCTCCGCTTGCAAGCATTGCGGGAATTACCAGGTCGCCGGTTCCAAGTTCGATGAATGAAACTGTTTTGACGTTTCCTTTTTTTTGTCCAGTGGTTGAAACTTTTGCTCCTTTGGGCAATTGCTCTCCAAAGCCTATGGTGAACGATGTTTCGCGGTCTTCAAGTTGTGTTGCAAGGGTGAC
>JBHHTN010000097.1:0-3673 GCA_046753405.1 Candidatus Micrarchaeia archaeon
GTAGTCGTATTCCTCCATTTTTTCGGTTACTTGTTTCTTCAGTTTGTTCGCAGTGCTTAAAAGCCATTTGTCTGTTTCGCGAAAGTTCAGGTCTTTGGTGTCTTTCGGGTCGAAACCGTCCACTGCGCGCTCTACAAATCGTGATGCGTTCCACAGTTTGTTCAAAAAGCTTTGCGCGTACTTGACGTCTTTCCAGTAAAACACGTTGTCTTTTCCAGTGTGGCCTGAAAGCGCTATCCACTGCCGCAGTGCGTCAACGCTTGACTTTGAAACAACTTCTTTTGCTTCGACGTAGTTTCCAAGGCTTTTGCTCATTTTCTTGCAGTCGCTTCCGCACACCATTCCGTTGATCAACAAGTCTTCAAAAGGAGGCTTGCCCGTGAGTTTTAGGCACCGGAAAATAGTGTAAAACGCCCATGTTCGGATAATGTCGGTGCCTTGGGGCCGTACAGAGTTCGGGTAAAGTTTTTCAAACTCTTTTTTGTTGTCCGGCCAGCCCGAAACAATCAACGGGGTTATTGACGAGTCCACCCACCCGTCGCAAATGCTTGTTTCGCCTGTTAGTTTTCCTCCGCACTTGCATTTTTCAACGGGTGCGGGGTCTTTGGACGGGTCAAGTGGAAGTTTTGACTCGTCAGGCAAATAGTTTTCGCCGCACTTTTGGCAGTACCAGAAAGGAAGCGGTATTCCGAACACTCTTTGGCGGGAGATGCACCAGTCCCACTCTAATCCATCGGTCCAGTCGATCAAATGCTGCAGCGTGTGGCTCGGAACCCACCTCATCTGCCTTGCCGCGGTTTTTATTTCTTCTTTGGAATCGGTTGTGTTGATGAACCATTGCGTTGAATTAAGCATTTCAATTGTTTTCTTGCACCGGTCGTGTGTTTTGACGACTTGCAGCGTTTTTTCTTGCCGGTTTAACAACTCTTTTTCTTTTAGGTCTCCGATTATTTTTTCGCGTGCCTTGCGGATGTTTTCGCCGTCGTATTCCCCTGCGTTTTTCAATCGCCCCCGCTCATCGCATGCTTCAATTACTTTCAGTTTGTGGCGGTACGTCCACACAACGTCTTGCCTGTCGCCGAAGGTACAGATCATTACTGCTCCGGTTCCGAATTCAGGGTCGGCCTCGTGGTCTGCAATGATTGGCACGTCCTGCCCGAAAAGCGGAACCTTGACTTTTTTGCCGACTAATTCGCCGAATCTCTTGTCTGTCGGGTGCACCGCTACTGCCACGCACGCGTGAAGCAATTCGGGGCGCGTTGTTGCAATCATTAAAACGTCGTTCGAATGGTGCGCGCCTACGATGTGGAACTTGACGTAGTTTAGGAACGTTTCGCGTTCCAAGTCTTCTGTTTCTGCTTTTGTAATGGCGCTTGAACAATAAGTGCACCACAACACGGGGTGTTCTTTGCGGTAGACCAAGCCGTCGGCGTACATCTTCAAAAGCGAAAGTTGCACTTTGCGGTGGTATTCTTTGTCAATTGTGTAGTACTCGCGGGCCCAGTCGATTGAAAAGCCCATCTGGATCATTTGCGCTTTCATCGAGCCCGCCACTTTGTGGGTCCACTCCAAGCATTTTTCTCGGAACTCTTCCCGCGGCAATCCCTTGCCGTATTTTTTTTCGACTTTTGTTTCGGTTGGAAAACCATGGCAGTCCCATCCTTGCGGGAACAACACGTTGAATCCTTGCATTCTTTTGTACCTGGCGGCAAAGTCCGTGTAGCCCCAGTTGAGCGTTCCGCCCATGTGGAATTCGCCTGTTGGAAACGGCGGAGGCGTGTCAATGACGAACACTTTCTTTTTTTCGTCCGACTCGTCGTACCCGTGGATTCCAAGGGAGTCCCATACTTTAACGTACTTTTCTTCCAAATCTTTGTGGTTAAGCTTTCCAAGCATGTTAAAATCAACTTTTATTTTCAGACTTTGCCTAAAAACTCAAAAACAAGAACAGGCATTTAAAGGCCGGTCAAGTCGGTCCGTAGGCTTTGGGCCGCAACAAAAATTATGCTTCTAATGATTTAAAAAAACAAGGTTTTGTCAGGCAGGGCCCTTTTGTTTTAGAAGTTTCTTTTTTGGGACTTTCAGTAAAGTTAAAAACAAGGCTTTTCGTCAAAGTTTTTGCTGATGGAACAGAACGTGAAAGTGGCGTTTTTTGAAGTAGAAGACTGGGAGCTTGAATACTTACTCGAAAAGACAAAAAGCTTTCGCGGGGCCGACTTTTCCTTTTTCTTGGAGGAATTAACGCCGAAAACCGCAAAAAAAGCCAAAGACGCTGAAATTGTAAGCGTGTTCATTTACTCTAAAGTTTCCAAGAAGGTTTTGGATAACTTGCCTTCTTTGAAACTTGTTGCTACGCGGTCAACGGGTTTTGACCACGTGGACTTGAAGGAATGCAAAAAGCAAGGGGTAAGCGTGTGCAATGTTCCGTTTTACGGGGAGAACACTGTTGCAGAGCACACTTTTGGATTGATTCTTGCACTTTCCAGAAAGCTTTGTCCTGCCTGGCAGAGAACGAAACTTGGAAATTTTTCTTTGGAGAGATTACGGGGCTTTGACTTGAAAGGCAAAACCTTGGGAATAATCGGCCTTGGACACATTGGTTCTCACGTTGCAAGAATTGCCAAGGGTTTTGAAATGAATGTTTTGGCCTTTGACGTGAAAAAAGACGTCAAGCTTTCAAAAAAACTCGGCTTTGCGTACGTTTCGCTTGACAAACTGCTTTCCAGTTCAGATATCGTGTCGTTGCACGCGCCTTACAACAAGAACACTCATCACTTGATTAATCGCAGGAACATTTTCAAAATGAAAAAAGGATCGTTTTTGATCAACACTGCTCGCGGCGCGTTGGTTGAAACCCACGCGCTTGCAAAAGCTTTGGATGAAGGCTTTTTGGGGGGTGCGGGCTTGGATGTTTTGGAGGCAGAGGGGGTTATCAAGGAAGAGCGCCAGCTCTTGTCAAAAAACTTTTCAAAAGAGGTGTTGAAGACGCTTTTGAAAAACCACGTGTTGCTTGAAAGGGACAACGTAATCATTACTCCGCATAATGCTTTTGACAGCACGGAGGCAATTCACCGTATTTTGGACACTACTTTGGATAACATGAAGGCATTCAAAAAAGGAAGATTGCAGAACAAAACCTAAAGCGCTTGTTGTTTTTCACGCTTGACTTTCACAACAACCCTTTCGCGGGCAATTATTGTGGGGGTTCCCGTTGCTTTTTCAAGACGGTTTTGTTGTTGTTTTTGGCCAGCTTTGATGAATTTCAGTCCAAGGTGTGTTAAAACGATTTTTGCAGGTCTTTTTATTAAAGAATTTACTCCGTCTGCCACCTCGTCTGCTGACAAGTGAAAGGGGAACTTGTCGCGGAAGGGTCGCAGGCAGTTAACCACCAGAACCGTGCAGTTTTCGTATTGCCCCCAAAGCCCATTAAAGTCTTCGGTGTCCCCAGTGTACCCTACTTTTTCTTCTTCTGCATGAAACACGAATCCTATTCCGCTTTTGTCTTCGTGAACCGTCTTCGTGGCAGTAAGACTTGCGTTGTCGTGTTCTTTTCCAAAATTAAATTTTTCACCGGGTTTCAAACTCTTCCATTTTGCAACCATTTTTTTGAAGTATTCGGGCACTTCTTTTTCGAATTCTCCACACCCTTCTAAAACGCTTTTTGAACCAAGCA
>JBHHTN010000098.1:0-3577 GCA_046753405.1 Candidatus Micrarchaeia archaeon
AGTCCACACTCCGAAAGGAAACGAATTGGTGGAATCAAGAAACTCATAGGTAGAAACTCCACTAATTAGAGTCTGGGCGCCGAAATGAAATGTGCCGTCAGAGTTTACCCATAGGTGAAAATAATAGAAGTGTCCCATGAGAATTCCGTCCCTCAGCGGCGCCTCTATACCAGACACTGTATCTATCTTTATCCACGCGCAACCAGTCATTTCCTGCGAAGAAAGCGGAGGACTTAGATCCGGGATCGTGCGCACATAATCGTCTTTTCCGTCGAATTCCAATCCTTTTCTAATTCTTCCTGTAGTCCACTTTGGACCGTTGGTAAGCGTTCCATCGTTATTGTTCCCAGAAGAATCCGCTGCAACAGTCCCACTTCCCTCGTTAAAATTCCATGAGAAAACCAAGGACTGCGCCCGTTCCCTTGCCTTGGCAGAATCACACGCAACCTTAGCATGATACTCAACATTCTGCTCAACAGCCTGAGAAGAACCCGTCGCCTGATTTTGAAGAACAACAACAATAACCGTTAAAACAAGCACTACTCCCGCAATCATCAAAACATACTCAAAAGAACCCTGACCACGAAAATTCATAAAACACTCACGCCAAATGGCCGCAGTTCATGTCAGCCAAAACCTCTTGCGCAGACAAAGCCTTGCTATAAAACCTAACCTCGTCGATTACGCCGTCAAAATAATTGCCGTCAAAACTTCCCTGTCTTCCCACTTCAAACCACGAAACATCTAAAAGATTGCCCGTCAGTGGTATCGAGTCATCCAAGTTACCGTTTATGTAAAGCGTTGAAGAACCAGAACCCTTGTTTACCACGCACGCGTGCGTCCACTGTCCAAATGGATAAGAATTAGGAGAAAACGATTGAATCTCGTATAAGTTGGTTGTCTGGGCGCCGTATCTAAACGTTCCATCCGAGTTCACCCACAACTCCAAAAACGAGAAGCCGGCCATCAGAATCCCGTCTCTCACCGGAGCGCCAGAATCCTCCACTGCGTCAACTTTAAACCAAGCACATCCAGTCAGTTCCTGCGAGGAAAGCGGAGAGCCCGGCAAATTCATGCGTACAAGCTGTTGGTCGTTTCCGCTGAATTCAAGTCCGTTTCGCACTTTTCCTATAACCCACTTAGGCTTACTACCAATTGACACCAAGGTACCATCATAGCCATTACTCGAAGAATCCTTTGCAACAGTCCCACTTTTCTCGTTGAAATGCCAAGAAAAAACTAAAAAATTTCCACGCTCTATTTCCTTATTAGAATCACATGCAACTAACTCGTGATGCTCAACGTTTTGCTCCAAAGCCTGAGAAGAACCCGTCGCCTGATTTTGAAGAACAACCACAATAACCGTTAAAACAAGCACTACTCCCGCAATCATCAAAACATACTCAAAAGAACCCTGACCGCGATTATACATAAGTGAAGATAATCTTAAAGAGTATTTAAAAATAGTGGGGGGACCCGGATTCGAACCGGGGTCTCCAGCTCCCAAAGCTGGAAGCATAGCCAGGCTAACCCATCCCCCCTTCAAAAAAAAATTTGAATTATTGGTTTTTATCCTGCGTAAAAGTAGGGTTCAAAGAAGGTTTTATTTACTTCTTTTTTCTTTTTCCACCGTAGTTGCCGCGCGGCTTTTGCACTTTAAGGTGAGGAAAAGTAGCGTTCAACAATTCAATTGTCGCATACGGAGAAAAACCGCTTGCCTCAAAAACCTTCAAGTAAAAAAGTTCCTTCAGTTGCTTTGCCGCCTCGGCATCCATAGCAATGTTTCCAAGTTCTGCCTCAACTTCCCTTTCGTTCAAGCCCGTTAGGGCTTTGGTAATTGTTCCAAAAGAACGCCTTGAACCCAAAGGGTTAAGCAACCTGTCAGCCAAGTCGTCGAAGTCAAAAGAGTTTTTGCACAAAAACTGCGGTTCCTTATCCAAAGCGCAGTGCGAAATGCGTATCATTCCCGCCATTATTTCATCCTTGCCGGCAGTCTCCAAATTCACTTTGCGCACCACTTTCCAATCAGGCGTGTCTGCCACAAGCCGAACGTCTTTTTTTGACGGAGTTCCGCTTAAAAAAGCCTTTTGGGGAAACACTTGGTCAAACAAGCAGTATAAATAGCAGTCAACAGCGTACTCGATTTTCCTCGGCTCAAATTTCTTGTTACCCTCGGTAATAGGCGCAACAGTCGCATGAGATTCAAGCAGTTTTTCAAGTTTTTTAGCGCTTGTGGCCCTTATCACACTTGCCAACGACTCAAGGTCTGTGACATTTTCTTTGCCGGCAATTTCTTTGATTGCTTGAAAGTCTACCGGAGCATACTGGTGTACTTTGAGCCCGGCGACCTTTCTGGCAGTTGACAAAACACGCCCTGCTTGTTTGCCCGTAAAGTCCCCTAAAAACTCGATTTTACCCGTAAGAGCGGGAAAGCTTGCCTGGAACAACAAAAGCGACATTTTGAGTTTAATCACTGTTTGCTGTGTTCTTCGCGAGCGCGGGAAAGATTCTTTCTTGCAGTAACGCCGACCATTGTCTGAGGAGCGTACGCGCCTCCTGCAAACGCAGCGCTGCAACTTGAACACTTCCACAACGCGTTTGACACGCGTTTGACCTTTTTCTTACCACAAGAAGGACACGCATACTTGGCGTTTTTAAGATCCAACACTGCTTGCTCTTTCTTTCTTGTTTTGACACCGTATCTTGAAACCATTTTCTATTCTTCCACCTTGTTTACAAGTGTTTCACCAAGTCTTTTCTTTTTTGAAAGACAAGGTCAATTAACTGCAAAAGCTCGTCTTTGTACAAACCCGCCCTTCCGCTCTTTTGCCCGGCACACAAAAGATCGTCCGAACAAGTTGCCAAAGTCAAACGGCCGTTTGACGCGACTTCCTCCTCGTCGTTTGCATCCACTACGAACTTGCCGTCGATTTTTTCAACGCTTGTTGCAACAACATCTCGTGAAAGCTCCAAGTTGCCGGAAAACTTGTCTCTTACAAGGCTACCGTCCTCGTATTTGGGAACCTTGGTGTTGCGCAACGCGGCCATTGCAGCAAGTGCCGCGGTGTCAATCAAGTTGCCGGAGTTGTCAAGGACGTACAAGTCCACGAACAAGCCGTACACTTTTTCTTCTTCAATAAAAAACTTTTTCACGTCAATTGTTTCCGCGCTTCGAATTCCGCGGTCAACAACACGCGCAAGTTCAATGCTGTGTTCATTGGGCGGACCAGGATTAAAATTTGGATGCGCAACCGGCGTGAATTCCGCGTTGAACATTACCACTCCTTCATTGGGCCGGTCCTTGAACGGAGTCATCAAATCAAACTTTACGCCTGCCACGACTTTGGTGTCCCCAATGTGCGCCAAAGCGCTTCCCTCCGCGTTGGGAACAATGCCTTTTTCAACTTTTATGGCACGATACTCGTCAAACTTTCTTCCGTCAACACGCTGGTTTTTTGAAATCAAGTCTTTTACGTATTCTTCCTTTACTTCATTTAAAATCATTTATTCTCACTCTCGCTTTCATCGTTTTGAAAAGATTCGGATTCCTTGTATTTCGCAAGCAACGCTTGTGCTT
>JBHHTN010000099.1:0-3552 GCA_046753405.1 Candidatus Micrarchaeia archaeon
TGGGGCATGGCGCGCGTATTTCGAACCGTACTTCACGTACAAAAACTACTACGTTGAAAGCGGTTGGTGGACTGCTAAACAACTTCACGAAAAAGGGTTTCTCACAGAAGGCAAAAGGCCGATTCACTGGTGCCCGAAATGCGAAACGTCGCTTTCAGGATACGAGGTAAGCGACTCGTACAAAGACGTGTCAGACCCGAGCATTTTCGTGAAATTCAAGTTAAAAGGACGCAAAGAATCGCTTTTAGTCTGGACCACCACGCCGTGGACTTTGCCCGGCAACGTTGCGGTTGTAGTGCACCCAAAGGAGACATACGCAAAAGTAAAACTGAAAAAAACAAACGAAGTAGTCGTCCTTGCAGAAAAAAGGTTGAAACCAATTCTGGAAGACGCTTTGAAACTCAAGTCAAGCGATTACGAAGTGCTTGACAAAATAAAAGGCTCGGGTTTGGACGGAGTTGAATACGAACCGTTGCTTGACACGCCGCAACAAGAAGAAGTCTCCAAAAACCGAAAAGCGCACAAAACGTACTTGAGCGTGGTCATCATGGCCAACAAAAAGTACAAAAAACACAAAATGAAAACCCAAGAGAAAAAAGACGAGCAACGCGATGAATACGAAGAATTCGTTACAATGGACGAGGGAACCGGAGCCGTTCACACTGCTCCCGGTCACGGGCAAACCGACAGCTTCATAGGAAAATACTACGACTTGCCGTCGGTGTCGCCTGTTGACCAGCGCGGGCACTTCACCAAAGACGCGGGGGAAGTATTCAATGTATTGTTCGTGAAAAAAGCGTACAAGAAAATAATTTCCGCTTTGGAAGAACAAGGAAAACTTTTGCACTCCGAGTACAAAACACACAGGGCGGCCTTGTGCTGGAGGTGCAAAACACAGCTAATATTCCGCCTGTCACGACAGTGGTACTTGAAAGTCGACCCCATAAAAGAAAAAATGGTCAACGCCAACGAAGGCGTGTCCTGGCTTCCTCCTTTTGGAAAAGAAAAGTTCAGAAACTGGATTGCACAACGCGAAGACTGGTGCGTGTCACAACAACGTTACTGGGGAATTCCAATGCCAATTTGGATTTGCCCGTCCTGCCAGTCAAAAGAAGTAATAGGCTCAGTTGAAGAACTCAAGGAAAAAGCAGTAACTGAAACCTTGCCGGAAAACTTTGAGGACTTGCACAGGCACACTGTTGACGAAATAAAGTTGAAGTGCTCCTGCGGCAACGAATCAAAACGCATAAGGGACATTTTCAACGTGTGGTTCGACTCGGGAATCGCTCCCTGGGCGTCTTTGGGCTACCCCTTCAAAAACAAGGAGTTGTTTGAAGAAGTATTCCCCGTGGACTTAATTACGGAATCCCAAGACCAGATAAGAGGCTGGTTCGACTCGTTGATGTTCTCATCAATGGCAACCTTCAACAAAGCCCCTTACAAAGCAGTCGGACTCATGGGCTGGGTTTTAGACGAGAAAGGGGAGAAAATGAGCAAGTCCCAAGGAAACGTGACTTGGGCAAAAGACGGAATACAAAAACTAGGAGCGGACGTAATACGGCTTTACTACTGTTTCGAAGTGCCGCCTTGGGAAGTGCAAAAATTCTCATTCAAAACCGCAACAGAAGCACAACGTGCTTTGGGAATACTTTGGAACACTTTTGCATTCTACGACACCTACGCTTCAGAAAATTTCGAACCTTTGGAAATAAACGCGGAATTCATGAAAAATGCAAAAACCGAGGACAAATTCATAGTCTCGCGTTTGAACACAAATGCAAAAAAAGTTACCGAAAGCTTGGAAGAATTCGCCTTCCACGACGCGGGAAGAGGGGCAATTTCGTTTATTGTAAACGACTTTTCACGCTGGTACGTAAAACTCATACGCGACCGCACAAGCACAACAAACGACAAAACCGACCGTCAACAAGCCTTAAGCGTGATGCACCACGTGATACTCACAACTACAAAACTGCTTGCGCCAATCACGCCGTTCATTTCAGAGGAATTATTCCAACGCTTAAAAAAACGCGATTCAAGTCTTACTGAAAAAAGCGTTCACTACGCGTTATACCCCTCTTGCGACGACGAAGTAACAGACCCTGCCTTTGAAAACAAAATGGAAACGGCGATGAAAATCACCGAAGCGGCAAACAGTGCAAGGTCCGACGCAAAAATAAAATTGCGCTGGCCCGTGCGCGAAATACTCGTAAGTGGCAACCAGAAGATAAAACAAACCGTTAACGACCTTCAAAGCGTTTTGACAAAGTCAACCAATTCACTGAAAGCATCGTTTGTTGACAAGAAACCGAAGGGCTTTGTGGAAAAAGAATTCGACGAAGGAAAACTGTTTTTAAACCCTGAAAGAGACGAGGAAATGGTTAATGCCGCGGCTTTCCGAGAAATCGTGCGCGCAGTGCAACAAGCACGAAAAGACAACGGTTTTGTTGTCAGCGAAAAGATTGCCCTCACGGTTAACGCCGGCAACGTACAACTTATCAATTACCTGAAGGCAAACTCTGAAAAACTTCAAGAAGAAGTCGGCGCAAAAAGCGCTGCTTTTGGAAAAGAAGAAGGCAAGTTTACTGCAACGATTAAAACCGAGAAAGCAAAAGTAAAAGCAGCATTTTCAAAAGCGTGAAATTTAATTCACTTTATCGTCGGCAAACATTTGAATTGCCTTTGGAAGCATTTTGTGCTCTTCTTTTTGAATGCGCTTGAGTAAAGTGTCCGCATCGTCTCCTTCCAACACTGGAACCGTTACCTGCAAAACTGGCTCTCCAGCGTCAAGCTCTGCAACCACGTGGTGCACCGTGCTACCCGTTTCCTCCACTTTAGCATCCAACGCCTGCTGAGGAGCATTAGCGCCTTTGAACTTGGGCAAAAGCGACGGGTGCAAGTTGATTATCCTGCGCGCAAAAGCACTGATAAGCAAAGGTTGCACAAGACGCATGTACCCTGCCATAACCACTAATTCAACATGATGATTCGTCAAAATTTCAAGCACTCTTTCATCAAACTTCTGTCGGTCCTTTATTGCTTTGGGGTCAACGAAAAACGCGGGAACACCGCTGCGCCTCGCCCGAACAAGACCGTGAGCCTCTTTTTTGTTGCTTATTACAACTGCAACCTCCGCATCCAACTTGCCTGCTTTAACGCGGTCAATGATGCTCTGCAAATTAGTTCCCTCGCCGGAAATCAAAACCGCAATCCTAATCTTCTTAGCCAAAGTTAACAAATCACTCAAAAAACCATTGAAATATTCAAATTCTAAGAAAAACCGTCAATATTAACTTTATTAACGGCCCTAAAATTAATTCACTCTTTTTAAAAAAAATCAAAAAAGGTGCAAATTAAACTTTGGCCAAAACAGTTTTCCAAAAAATCATCGACGAGCACAAAGAAAGCGCGCAAGACGACGAAATCGCAATCAAAATAGACCACACCCTAATGCAAGATGCAACCGGAACAATGACCGCGTTGGAATTTCAGGCAATGCAAACCCCGCGGGTAAAAACACAGGTTTCAGCAAGCTTTATAGACCACAACACC
>JBHHTN010000100.1:0-3513 GCA_046753405.1 Candidatus Micrarchaeia archaeon
AAAAAACAAAAACTTCAAAGAAAAAAGGCAAAAAACAGGAAAGCAAACCCGCTGAAAAAAAAGCAGGCACTAAACCAAAGGAAGAAAAAGCTAAATTAAAACCAAAAGACGACAAAACCAAGGAAAAAAAGACCCCCCAACAACCAACGGTAAAAGACGAAAAGCAGGACAGTAAAAACGAGTCAAAAGAAGAAAAAAAGTGAGTGACACACTCCCACGCCTAAAGGCGTGGGCCTCCGTGGAGAGAAAAACCAAAGAGAAAACAAAATAAGCATCTGATCGTCACGCCTTTACCGCTGTCTCAAAGGCAGCGGCTTCGGGCGTGGAGTGGGTGAAAATTGGCAACTGAAAAAAAATTCATTAAAAAAGCAATCCGCGACTTTGAAATAAAACGCTTTTTGAAAAAAAAGCTTGAAAAAGCAGGAGTCTCGCAAATAAACATTCAAAAAACCCCCCTAGCAACGCGCGTCACCCTTTTCGTAAGACGGCCCGGAATCGTAGTCGGAAGAAAAGGAAGCTCAATCAAAGAATTATGCAGCGCACTTGAAAGAAAGTTCAGCATGGACAACCCGCAATTAGACATAATCGAAGTCGAAAACCCGTCCTTAGACGCGCAACTTGTAGCGGAAAAAATAGGAAAACAAATAGAGTTCCGCGGAAACGTCAAGCAAGCGGTGCGCTTTGCATTAAGAGAAGTAAAGGAATCCGGCGCTATAGGCGTGGAAATACGCGCAAGCGGGAAAGTCGTAGGAAAAGGAGGGAAAGCACGCGCAATAACCGCGCGCATGGGGTACCTGAAAAAGTCGGGCCACTACGTAAAATTCGTTAACGTCGGAAACTGCACCGCGTACCTCAGAGCGGGCGCAATCGGCATAAGAGTAAAAATCGTCCCGCCACACGTAGTGTTTCCAGACGTCATTAACTTAAGTAAAATAAAACAACTAGAAGAAAAGAAAAAAGAAGAAAACCAAGAGCCGAAAGACGAGGCTGAAAAAGTAGCAGAAGAAAAAATCGAAGAAGCAAAAAAAGAAGAAGCCAAGCCCAAAAAGAAGGCTAAGAAAAAAGCAAAAAAGGCTAAAGACGACAAAAAAACTGAAAAAACGCAAGAGAAAACTGAGGAAGTAAAAGAAAAGGAAAAAGAGACAAAGGAAGAAAAAAAGCAAGTGGACTGAACGGCAAATGGCAATAATCAAAAAAAACGAGTTGGAAACAATGGACTCCAACGCATTGCAAAAAAAACTCGAAGAGATCGAAGTTGAAATAACGCGAGAGAAGGGCGCGACAAAAACAACCGGACGCCCAAACAACCCCGGCAAATACCGGGAAATGCGAAAACTTCGCGCTCGAATAAAAACAAGCCTAACCAAACGAAAGGCCTCAAAAGGCGCTACATAGGTTTAAATTCGCCTCAAGTCATAAAAGTAATCCACAAAAAAGAGAGTTTTAATATTAATGTCAGAGATTTGTAAGACCTGCGGGCTTCCCAAGGAAATCTGCGCGTGCCAAACAATCGAAAAGGAAACAACGACGCAGATAAAAATATACTCCGAACGCAAACGATTCAACAAACTCGTCACAATTGTGGAAGGACTCAAAGAAAACGAAGCAGCAGAAGTTGCAAAAGAACTCAAAAGAAAACTTGCATGCGGTGGAAGCAGCAAGGGAAATTCAATCGTGCTTCAAGGAGATCACGCGCAAAAAACAGTTGAATACCTCACCTCCTTGGGATACCCCCGTGAGGCAATAAAAGCATCGTAAAAAAAACTTTTTAATGCGGAAAGCGTCCCCTTCAAAAAGGGCATATGCCGCTTTTTTTCAAAAGGTAAAAAACGTTTTTGAAAAAAACTAAGAACTCGTCCCAAACGAGCCAAAAGCACCAGTTGCAATTCCTCTTGACTGAATTGATCGGAAAAAGGGTAAAAGTTGCAAAGTCGTCGTGCAAAGGCTTGGAAGGTATCGAGGGAACAGTAATCGACGAAACGCAAAACACGCTAATCGTCAAAACAAAAAAAGGCAGAAAAACGGTTCCAAAAGCATCAAGCACCTTTGAATTCAACGAAACAAACACTCACGTAAAAGGAACAATGCTGTTGCACAAGCCACAGGAACGCATAAAAAAAATTCTGCCAAAAATACGGTGAAAAAAAAACTTTGAGCAAAGAAAAGGAATGCACAGACGCAAAGTGCCCCAAGCACGGAAAACTCAAAACACGGGGAATGGCGTTCGCGGGAAAAGTGGTAAGCGCAAAAGGCAAAAAAAGCGCGGTAGTGCAAATCGACTACTTCAGAAAAGTCCCAAAATACGAAAGGCTTGAAAAAAGAAGAAGTCGCATCCGCGTTTACGTTCCCGAATGCGTAAAACTCAAAGACGGCCAGACAATAACCATCGCAGAGTGCAGAAAAATCTCAAAAACAAAAAGCCATGTCGTAACACAATAAAACGCTCCACAGTTGTTGATTAACTTGCTAGGACTCGCATCAAAGATAACCAAGGCCCTCACACTGGGCTCGCAACTAGTGTGCGCAGACAACAGCGGGGCAAAAACCGTTGAAATAATAGGCGTAAAAGGAGCAAAAGGGCGCCTGCGAAGAAACGTCAAAGCAGGAGTTGGAGACATCATAATAGTTGCAGTGAAAAAGGGAAAGCCTGAAATGAAAAAGAAAAAGGAAAAAGCAGTCATTATACGGCAAAGAAAAGAATTCAGACGCGGAAAAGAACGCGTAAGGTTCGAAGACAACGCATGCGCGTTAATCGACGACAAAAACCTTCCAAAAGCAACTGAAATCAAAGGGGCCGTTGCACGCGAAATCGCAGACCGCTTTCCAAAAGTAGTGCCGCTTGCAAGCGCAGTAGTATGAATGCCAAACAGAGGTTTGATTGTTTTCAATGAAGTTTTCAAAAAAAATGTCAAAACAACCGCGCAAAAAAAGGCGCTTGGCCTACAACGCGCCGTTGCACAAAAAGCGCAAAAACTTGTCCGCGCATTTGTCCAAAGACCTAAAGGCAAAACTCGGCAAAAGAAGCCTCATAATAAAAACCGGCGACAAAGTCAAGATTTTGCGAGGGCAATTCAAAAGTTCAAGCGGAAAAGTTTCAAAAGTTGAAACGTTTTCCTCCAAAATATTCGTTGAAAAAATTATTGCAAAAAAACAAAGCGGAAAAGAAGTACAAGTCGGCATAACCCCATCAAATGTAGTAATCACAGAGGCAGCCGAACGAGAACAAAAAAAGAAACAAAAAGGTTGATTTGAAAGTTGGCAAGGCACGGAAACAGAAGACAGTTGAAAAGACTGGCAAAACCCAAGGCAATACCCATTCGCCCAAAGGGAAGCACGTTCCTAAAAAAAGCAAGCCCAGGAGCACACAAACTCAAGGAAAGCGTACCCTTAAGCATCCTACTCAAAGAAGTCTTAAAGCTTGCAAGCAAGGATAAAGAAGCAAGAAAAGCCGTTCGCGAAGGGCGCGTTTTAGTAGACCAAAGAAAGGTAAAAGACGCGAGTTTTTCAGTGGGA
>JBHHTN010000101.1:0-3504 GCA_046753405.1 Candidatus Micrarchaeia archaeon
TTTGTTCTAAAAACTTCTTTTGAAAAATCTACTTTTTGTTGATTTGAAATCTACTTAAGTGATTTATTGCCTTTTTTTCTCAAAGATTGCGTGTTTTGAAGTGTTTTTGTTGAGGAAGTTGGTGTTTCAACTTACTACGAGTTGCAATTCCAATTGCACTTTTTGCATGAATGGAGGGCCCAAAGAAGGTGAAAGCGTAAACCCTGTAAAGTACAAGCGTGCTTTGAAGAAACTTGTTTTAGAGAACAATGAAGGTGTTTTTGTTGAAACTGTTGCTTTTACTGGCGGAGAGCCTTTGACAAGACGAGACTTGTTGTTTGACTTGGCGCAGTTTAATGATTCTTTGGGGTTGCAGACTATGCTTATTACTAATGGCACTCTTGTAACACCTGTGATTGCGCGCGGCTTGTTTGACAAGGGCGTGAAACTTGCGCGAGTTTCTTTGGATACTCATAACTCAGAGGCTTACAGGCGTTTGAGGGGCGTTGACGCTTTTGACTCGGCTGTTGAAGGCATTGCCACGCTTAAGGCTAGCGGAATGCGTGTTATTGTTAGGACTACCGTAAGCAAGCAGAATTTAAGCGATTTGCAGAAAACCTACCGGCTTGCGTGTAATCTTGGAGTGGATGAAGTGCAGTTGAGGGTCGTTTCTCCTTATGGGCGGGCAAGTTACCAGCGTGTTCCTTCTAATGACGAGTTGAGGCGAGCGTTTGAACGAGTTTTGTCGTTGAAGGGCACTGCAAAGATAACTACGCCTTGCTTTTTCTTTGGAGACTGTACTGACGCAAAAATTCCAAACAGGATGAAGTCTTGTCCTTGTGCAAGAGAGTGGATTTACGTTAACAGTCGTGGAGAAATGTTTCCTTGTAATTATTTTCCCAAAACTGCTTGCATAGGTAATTTTTATTACGCGGACGTTTCTAAGTTATGGCAAGAGAATATGTTGTTGAATGGAATTAGAAGCAGCAGACCACCCAAATGCAAGTCTTGTGGAAAGTGGGCTAACTGTCTTAACCAGTGTCAAGCGCTGTCTTACAGTTTGTCTGGAAGTTTCAACACTACTACTTATGACGCTTTGAGTGATAGGTTTGGAAGGTGAATAAAGAACAGCGAAATATTCCGTCGAAAGCAAGGGTATTGATTGATGGTCGAACGTTGATTTTTGATTGGGCAACAGGCAAAAGCGGTTTTGAAGAAGATGGTTTTTGTGCGTCGCGTTCTTGTGTGAGGGCTTTAGAATCCAGGAGGATTCAGTATTTTTTGATTCCAAGTTATTCATGTAATTTGAATTGCAGTTATTGCTTTCAAAGAAAAAGCGCGCTTTCAAGAAAAAAAAGCGGCAGGCGCGTGTTAGACTTTTTTTTCGAAGAAGTTGATAGAGAGGTTGAACGCTCTGAGGGTGTTTCCCCTTCTATTTCCCTGTTTGGAGGGGAACCGTTGGTTTTGTCAAACAAGGAGTATGTTGTTCGGTTTATGGAAGAAGTGGAAAAGCGAAATCTTTCATTTAGAATCTATACTAATGGGCTTGGCCTTGGCGATTACTTGGAGGACTTGCTGGTTTTCAAGAAGAATTTGGAGCATGTTCATGTGACTTTTGACGGTGGAATAAATGTTCATGATTGCCGCAGAGGGAAAGGTGTTTACGACAAAGTTCTTAGGAATATCCAACAGGCCTCTCCAGCGTTGAATTTTGTGCTGAGAATAAACGTTGACAACGAAAACGTTAGAGGAATAGAGACTTTGCTTGAAGATGTTTCTGGTGTTTCGAACGTTGCCGCTTATTTTGCGCCAGTTAGAGAGGATTTGTGTGCCAAGGGTTTGACGAATGGACGTGTGTTGGGAAACAGGTTTTTGTTTGAAGTTTTGAAATATTCAAAGAAGTATGACGTTGGCTTGAAAGGTTTTCTTGGCGTTGAAGAGGGGAAGGCGGCAGCGCTTGGAGAGAAAGTAGTGGCAAAACATTGTTTTTGTGTGAAAAAGAGAGTGTTTGACCCTTTTGGATTCGTTTACCCTTGCATTTGCACTGCGGGCTACCCCGACTTTGCTTGCCGTAAGGAATTTAACTTTGAAAAAGTCACAAGTGATTGGTGGGCAGACTTTAATTCTTTTAAGAAAGAGCCTTGTAATCTTTGCCAGTGGTTTTTTGCTTGCGGTGGAGGATGCAACTTGGAGTGGAAAACTGGAAAAGTTACCAGGTGCGCAAACGAATTGGAGCAAAACTTGATCGCTGCTTACAAGTTTTACTCTTCTTAACCGGAGTTGGAAGCAAAAAAAGTGTCAATGTCTATTACCGAAAAAATTTTGGCCAAAGCATCGGGGAAAGAAAGAGTTTTTCCGCGTGATTACGAGTGGGTTAACGCAGACATTTTAATGACTCACGACCCTTGCACTCCTGGCACCATTGGAGTTTTCAAAAAGGAATTCGGAGAAAACGCTAAAGTGTGGAACACTGAAGGACACGTAATGGTTCCCGACCACTTTGTTTACACCACGGATGCCAATGCCAATCGTAATCTTGAAATTATGCGGAGTTTTGCTAGAAAGCAGAAAATAAAGCATTTTTACGATGTTTTTGGCCCCAAGTACTGTGGCGTGTGCCATTCAACTTTGGCAGAACAAGGTCACGTACTACCTGGAACAGTGATTTTTGGAACAGACTCTCATACCGTAATGGCAGGTGCTTTTGGGGCTTTTGCCACGGGAATAGGAAACACTGACGCGGCATTCGTGCTTGGAACAGGCAAACTTTTGATAAAAATACCCTTTTCAAACAAATACGAGTTCTCAGGCCAAATGCCCTCTTACTTGATGGCAAAAGACTTGATACTCCACGTTCTTGGAAAAATAACCACTAGCGGGGCAACCTACCGCGCAATGGAATTCACAGGAGAAACAGTAGACAACCTTTCCGCCGAAGAGCGAATGACCATGTGCAACATGGCCATAGAGGCGGGAGCAAAAAACGGAATAATGACGCCAAACCAAGACAGTTTAGAGTACGTAAAACAACGTTCAAACAAAAAGTTCCAAGTCTTCGAAAGCGACCAAGACGCTCAATATCACGAAAAACACTCCTTCAACACTTCAAAACTCGAGCCAGCCGTAGCAAAACCAAACTCTCCCGACAACTTGGAACTTGCAAAAAACTTGTCGAACATTGAAGTAAGCCAAGCGTACATAGGCTCATGCACTGGAGGAAAAATAACAGACTTCAAGGCAGTGGCAAAAGTACTCTTTGGAAAAAAAGTAAAAATACCAACTTTTGCAGTGCCAGCAACAAAAGAAGTGCTGCGCCAAATAGTCGAATGCAAAGAAAAAGACAAAACAATTTACCAAGTACTAACACAAGCGGGAGTGACAATGTCTTTCGAACCTTCCTGCGCTGCTTGTTGCGGAGGGCCAAAAGACACATTCGGAAGAATGAACGACGAGGGAACATGCATTTCCACAACAAACCGCAACTTCGTAGGACGGATGGGAAACAAAAACGCGGAAATATATCTT
>JBHHTN010000102.1:0-3292 GCA_046753405.1 Candidatus Micrarchaeia archaeon
TATTAATGTTTAAAAAAGCGGGAACCTTTTGCTTTGTTTCCTGTAAAAGAAGAAAGGATGGTGATATGGTTTTTCATTGACAAAGCTTGATTTGAAGAAACTTGTTTACTTGTCGTTCTCCCTAATAGTCGCCTTTGCTTTGTACAAGTTGTTTGGAGCTGAAAACGCGCTTGGAGAAGCGAATTTCACGGTTCTCTTGCTTTCATTGTTGTTGTTCTTGGCAAACGTGTTGTTTTGGAATTTTGCCTGGGCAAGTGTTGCAAAAATACCTTACAAAGAGGCAAACGCAGCTGGCTTTTCTTCCCTTGCAGGCTTTCTTACTCCATTAGGAGTTGGAAGCGATTTCTTGCGCGGGTTTTTCGCTTCAAAAACCAAGAGTTTGCCTGTGCTTTTAGCCAGCAGTTTTGCAACAAAAATTTACAAGTTGTCAATTGCCGCAATTTTGCTTCTTGCATCCTTGCCTTTGTTTTTCAACAGCGTTGATGAAAGAATTCGATTTGCGCTTGTTGCAAGCACGAGTGCAATTTTTTCCGCGGTAATTGTTTTCAAAGTGTTCAGAATTGACAAGTGGAAGGTTACGCAGAGTTTTTTGGCCGGAAGCATAGGGGGCAAAGCGCGCGATGTTTACAAAAACTTGCACGCGTTGTTGGTTGTTCCAAGCTTGAAAGTCGTCGCTTTCCTGTTTTTTTCCCTGGCCTTCGAGTTCGCCGCCTTTTACACTGTTTTCGCAGCCTTTGGAATTTTTTTGCCTGCAAGCCAAAGCGTTTCGGCGTTTTTAATGCTTTTTTTGGCTTCAAAAGCGTTTTTGCCCCAAGGGTTCGGAGTAGTGGAAGCAGTGGGTTTACTACTTTTTGAAGGCGTTTTCGCAACACCTGTTTTGGCAGCAGTCATCCTCTCGTGGGACGCGGTACGCGCCTGGATTCCAGCTGTTTTAAGTTTTGTTTTCGCATTTTTAAGAAGGGGTAGTCGGACTTGAAAGTAAAAAAGCGCGTTGCCCTTGCCTTCGTTTCGGCGTGGGTTTTGACAATTGTTTTTGCACAATTGTATTACGCCACGCCCATTACATCCGACGCTTTTGAACGCGTTCGTGTTGCAGAAGCAATCTCCCAAGGGATTTTGCCTCAAAGCACTGCAATTGGCGATGGAAATTACAATTACCCTTTGTTGTTTGACTTCTTGCTTGCAAGCTTTTCCGCTTTGCTTGGCGCGCAATTGTTCACGGCTTTAAACGTGCTTTCAATTTTCATTGCAATTGCAACCGTGTTGACCGTTTTTTTGATTGCAAAACGTCTTGCAAACGAAAAAATTGCCGCTTTTTCAACGATTCTTCTTTTTTTGTCTCCTTGGATCTTCTACCGTTTTGTTACAAGCATTCCCGAAACCATGGGAATACTCCTTTTTTTGCTGGTTTTCCACACTTTTTCCTCCAAAAAAAATCACTCGCTTTTTCCCTCGTTTTTCCTTTTGTCAACGCTTTTGTTAACGCATTACCGCAGTTTTGCAACAAGCGTTGCAGTGCTGTTCTTTTACTCGCTTTTTTCAAAAAAGTTTTTCGCCCTTGCAAAAGTCGCCTTGATTCCAACAATGGCATTCTTGTTTCTTCTTCCAAAATCCTTTCAAGTTTCCAACCCGTGGGTGATTGAAGGCGGGCCTTTAGACTATTTTTCCCCTTTTTTAATTTTGCTTGCAGCAGCAGGATTGTTCGTGTTTTTGAATTCCCTTTTTGAGAAAAAAGAGCAAAGCGAAGAAAACGCTGAACTCGTTCTTGCATCGTTTGTTTTGGGAAGCTTTGCCTTGATTCCCTTTGCCCCCTTTGTCTTCAGGCAAATGGTGTACCTGGTTTTCCCAACGGTTTTTCTTGGAGGAGTATTCCTGGAAAAAATAGTCTCGCCCCTTAAGAAAAAGGGACGGGTTCTTCAAATAGGATTGCTGGCCTCAAGCGTTGCAATAAGCATACTTGTTTTGGGAACAATTTTGCACCGCGCTGCGCCTTTCACTTCAAATGAACTGCAAACCTTCAGCGCGCTCAAACTCGAGGAAGGCAACGTTGTTTTGGCACCTTTCACATACAACTACGCCATTCCTTATTATTCAAGCAAAAAAATCGTTGTAGGCGCGTTTGCCGAAGGCGTGCCCGACGGTTCACAACGCGCTTATGACTTGTGGAACTTTTTTTCAAAGAATTCATCGTCGAAACTGAAAAAAGAAATTGTTTCAAAGTACAACGCCGACATTTTATGCCTGGACTTGGAAAAAAACAAGAAACAAGAATTTAAAGAAGTCCTTGGAAAACTCTTAGTTGAAAGCCAAGAAGTCGCCTGTTACCAAACCCTAAGATGAAAGAAGTTGGTCAAGCGCAACGGTTGCATACGAACCGGAGGGAAGGGAAAAACGAAGCAGAAGCGGCTTTTCCTGCAGAATTTCAAAATCTGAAAGTTTGACGAAAAGCCTTCTTTTTGCCCCTTTGCTTGAAATTTCCGGAATGCCCTTGACCTTGAACGACTCCTTTGCAACGCCGTGTTTTTCAAGCAAAAGCTCTTCCTCCTGACTCAGCACGCTTTCAAATCCAATTATGTTCGCTTCCTCTTTTTCATCCCTGCATTCAAGCTTTGAATACAAAAACTCGTTGAACAGCAAGGATTGAAACGCGTGCACGAACAACAACAAAACGCTTCTGGGAAGCTTGCGCAAAGCCCCTACAAAGTCGTTTGAATTGTCGGACAAGTGTCGCAACAAAACCTGCTCATACTTCAAATGCCCCGGAAAGTATTCCAACGCCTTTGTAAAATCACGCTCTTTTTCAAGACGACAACGCGCGTCAATTGCGCCGGTTTCACGCTCGGACTTTGCACTTGCGTCAACAAAACACAAGTAATTCAATACCGCTCCCTCAAAGTTCCCCTTCAAAATCAACTTTCCAACTTGCGCCGTGTTTTTTCTAAGAGAACCGAATCTTTGCTGTCCAAAAAAGTTTGCAACAAGAAAATTCAAGTCTTCAACACGACGCTTAATCCTGCCAGAACAAACGTCAACCCCGCAGTTTTCAGAAGTCAAGGTTATAGTAAACCTGTTTCCCGTCAAGTCCCCAAGGCCGATTTTGGTTGAAGCAAGCCACGCGCCGCCGATTTTCAAGTCTGTTAACTTCAAGCCCAAAAGTCTTTTAGGAACAACTGCAAAGGCGGAAACAAGCTGAGTGCTAATCGCGTTTCTGTCCTTTGTTCCCGCGAAATTGAAACGCTTGGGTTTAACACGGATTTTCCTTGCAATTTCCCCAAGTGCTTGGGCAGTGTTC
>JBHHTN010000103.1:0-3153 GCA_046753405.1 Candidatus Micrarchaeia archaeon
GCACCCGCGACAATCATACCTGGTGCATGCGCTGGTTGAAGAAGCGGACGTCATGCTGATAGTTGACAATGTCATAAACTGGGCAAAACAAAACGGGGAACCCGGCGAAAGGCTCGGGTACACAATCGACCGGGTCGGACTTGAAAAATTCAAGCGTGAAGTACTTCCAGAAAAATACGTTGAAGATGCGTTGAAAACAGATCCCAGGTGGTGGCTTGACCACCCCCAAGCAATACGGTGAACAGCGCTCTTTGACGCCTAAACAGCGCGACAAACAATTAAAGAAAAATTAAAGCGGGCGGAAACGGTGGACGATGTGAAAGCAAACTCAAGAGTTGACTTGTGCGGAACTGTATGCCCTTTTTCGCTGATGACTGCCTTGAACAAGATAAAAGAAGCTGAACGTGGAAACGTGGTTGAAATAATCATTGAAGACGACGAAAGCCTTGCAAACATTTCAAAGTCAGTCAAAAACGAAGGGCACAAAATACTCAAACTGCAAACAAAAGACGGACAAAACCCCAACTATAAACTATTCGTGCAAAAAGCCTGAAAAAAATGATTCTGCCCCTCTTTGTAGACGTCAAAGGAAAAAACATCGCAATAGCAGGCTCGGGGCGCGTTGGAAGTCGGCGTGCGAAAAAACTCGCCAAAGCAGGCGCAAAAGTAACAGTTTACTCGCTAAAATTGCCGGGAAAAAAAGTCAAAGGCATTGAATACCGAAAAAAAAGCCTTTCTGAAAAAAACATTGCAGTGTTGTTTGAAAAAAAACCTTTTCTTGTGGTTGGTGCAACAAGCAGCGTTGAATTAAACATGAAAATATCGCAAACGACGAAAAAACGCGACGTGTTGTGTTCTTGCAGCGGCGCGTTCAAAAAAGGAGACGTTGTTTTTCCCTCAAGTTCAAAAAAAGGAAAAACATTGTTTTGCATTACGACCGGGGATCCCAAAAAATCGCGGGAAAAAATAAAAAAAATAAAAAAAAGTTTGTGAAAAGATAATGTTTCCTGAAACAAGACTCAGAAGGCTCAGAGGCCACCTGCAAGTAAGGCGCTTGGTGCGAGGAACAAGCCTTTCCCCCGATAACTTCATTCTCCCAGTGTTCTTCAAAGAAAACACTACAAAACCTGAAAACATTCCCAACATGCCGGGAGTATTCAGACAACCCCTCAAAAACGTTGACAAAATTGCGCAAGAATGCGAAGACAACAAAATTCCATGTGTTTTGATTTTCGGAATCCCAAGGAAAAAAGACGCAAAAGGATCCGTCGCTTTTGCAAAAAACGGCGTAGTGCAAAAAGCGATCAGAAAACTCAATGAATGCAGTTCTTTAGCGGTTTTTGCAGACGCGTGCTTGTGCCAGTACACCACAAACGGCCACTGCGGAATAACAAATTCAAAAGGCGTGAACAACGACGCCTCGTTGAAACTGCTTGAAAAAATCGCGCTTTCCCAGGCAAACGCGGGAGCGGACTTCATCGCACCCTCGGCAATGATGGACGGACAAGTAAAAGCAATACGCAACTGCTTGGACAAAAACGGTTTTGAAAACACCGGGATAATGAGTTACTCTGCCAAATTCGCCTCCGCTTTCTACTCGCCTTTCCGCAGTGCAGTGCAGGCCTCTCCAAAAAAACAAAGAAGAAAACCGTTTTTGCGCGACCGGACAACGCACCAACTGGATTTTTACTCCACAAAACAAGCAATGCAGGAAATCGAAAGCGACCTATGCGAAGGCGCGGACATAGCCATGATAAAACCGGCCTTGCCTTACCTGGATGTAATCGCAAAGGCAAAAGAAAAGTTCTCCGCTCCCTTGGCCGCGTACCAGGTAAGCGGCGAATACGCTCTTTTGAAAAGCGGGATACTGCACTCCCGCCACGCGCTTTTAGAAAGCACCATTGCAATAAAACGCGCAGGCGCAGACATCATAATTTCTTACGCTGCTGTTGAACTTTTAAAACAACTAAAAGATACTCAATGATCAGAATCGGCTCGCGAACAAGCACGCTGGCAAAAATTCAAACGGAACTTTTCGCCAAAGTACTAAAGGAAAAAGGCGAAGGCTTCAGAATCAAACGCGTCCGTACTAGCGCCGACAAAAGCAACAAAAAAATTCAGGACTTAGGGCCCAACGCGTTCACCAAGGAACTTGACCAGGCACTTTTGACAGGTGAAATTGACCTGGCAGTACACAGCCTCAAAGACATTGAAATAAACTTGCCAAAAGGCCTTGAAATTTGTTATATTTTTGGCCGCAACGACGCACGCGACTGCATTTTGTCAAAAAACAATGAAAAACTAGACGAGCTTAAGCAAGGCGCCGTTATTGGTTGTTCCAGCCAAAGGCGCGTTGCAGAACTTTCACACTTAAGGCCCGATTTAATTACCAAGCCCATACGAGGGAATGTTCCAACCCGTATTGAAAAACTGAAAAGCGACTTCGACGCGGTTGTTTTGGCAGTTGCAGGGCTTCAAAGACTCGGGCTTGAAAACAAAATCAGTCAAACCTTTGAAATAAATGAATTCGTTCCTGCAGCAGGCCAAGGCGCACTTGGCATTGTATGCCGCAAAGGCGAAAACTTCGGTTTTGCAGGCGGGAAAAACTTTGACGAGTGTTTGCTTGAACGCGAGTTTGCACGGGGTTTGGGCGCGTGCAGAAACCCAGTTGGCGCGTTTTGCAAAAAAAACGGCGAAGAACTCGAGTTAACTGGCCTCAGGTACAAAGGCAACCTGCGAATAACACCCAATTTTTCCGGGGGAAAAACCAGCGTAGTGCTTCAAATAAGAGAATGGAAAAAAGAATTTCAAAGGCGGTTAAACTGAAGGGAACGGGTGTGTTGATTGGATGCGGCACTTCCGTCAACCAGTTGTCGCTTGAGGCGAAAAAAGCGATCCAATCCTGCGACGCGGTGCTCTACGACAGGCTCATTGATGAACGAGTTTTGCGCCTTGTTTTGGCCTCAAAGATTTTTGTTGGGAAAACGCCCGGCGAAAGCCAAAAACAAGGCGAAACAAACAAACTGCTTTTCAAACTTGCCAAGAAAGGGAAAACAGTAGGGCGATTGAAGGCAGGAGACGCGCTTTTGTTTTCGCGCGGATGCGAAGAAAAAAGGTTTTCTTATCACGCTATTCACTAACGCAACGACAATT
>JBHHTN010000104.1:0-3123 GCA_046753405.1 Candidatus Micrarchaeia archaeon
TGTTCCGAATGCCACGCTTCCTTTGGAGACGTCTACTTGCCAAGCGTCTTTGTATTCGTCTGAGGCGTAGGTTTTGATCAGTTTGTTTACTGATGAGATGATTTTCAAAAAGCGTTGTTGCATTCCGTTTGAATCAAGTTTCAATTCGTTGATCATGCGGTCTATTTTGTTTATGAATAAGACTGGTTTTACTTTTTCTTTGAGTGCTTGGCGCAAAACGGTTTCAGTTTGAGGCATGACTCCTTCCACGCAGTCGATGACGAGAATTACTCCGTCTACCGCGCGCATGGCGCGGGTGACGTGTCCTCCGAAGTCTACGTGGCCGGGTGTGTCTATTAGGTTGACCAGGTATTTTTTGTCCGAGTAATCGAAGGCAATTGAAATGTTGGCTGCTTTGATTGTGATTCCGCGTGCTTGTTCTTGCGCGTCGTAGTCGAGAACTCTTTGTTCTCCTGCAAGGTTTTCTGAAATGAGTCCCGCGCGTGCTACTAAAGTATCGCTAAGCGTAGTCTTTCCATGGTCGACGTGTGCGACTATTCCCATGTTGCGGATTGTTTCGCGGTTTTTCATTAATTTGGAAACTTCTTCTACTACTGCTTCTTTTCTTGCCATAAGTTAGACGCCTTTAAAATCTCGTTTTTTTTGCACTTGCAAGTTTATCTTGCGGATTTGGCCATGCGTTCGGCTTCGTTTTTGCGTTTTATTGAATAACTGTTTACGTCGTTGTTGGATGCCAGCGTGATTTCGTTGGCCAGTGCTTCTGCGAGGGTTGTCTTGTTTTTGAAAGAGCTTGTGATTGCTGCCAGCGTTATGTTTCGCAGGGCGCTGTCTACGCGGCGTTGAGGGGCCACGTCTACTGCTACCTGGTAGGACATTCCTCCGAATCGCACGCGGGTCACGTCTTCGCGTTGCGCGCTGTTTTCAACCGCGCTTACCAGTGCTTGCACGGGGTTTTTGCCGGTTTTTTTAGCTACCTCTTCCAGTGCTTGCTCGACTATTTTAAGTGCTTTTGATTTTTTTCCCTGGAGTTTTCCATGGGTTCGAATTATTTTCCCGCCGACTTTTTCTCCTGTTCCGCCTCTCATTAGCTTGTTTACGAGGCGTTCGGCGATGTTTACTTTTTGTTTTGCAAACTGCTTGTTTGCGTGTCGGGCAAAGGTGTGCGGCAGGCCAACTGGTTTTATTGAAATGTACTGGGCAAGTCCAACGTCGCGGACTTCAACGTTTTCATAAGAGTACTTGCCGAACAACTTGAATTTGTTCTTTTCCTTGATTGTTTCTTCACTCATTAGCCTTGTTTACCTCTTTGGTTTTTCTTTTTTGCCTTTTCTGAGTTCTTCCAGGGACACTCCGTTTACTGCGACTACTTTATATCGCACTCCGGGAATAGACCCCATTTGTCCTCGTTGCGAGCCTCCAAGCCCTTCGATCGTGACTTCGTCGTGTTCGTCTATTTTCGTGATCGATTTGTCGCGCGGGACGTGAGCTGAAACTTTTTTTCCGTTTTTGATTAATTGCACTCTTACGCATTTGACTATTCCCGAGTGCGGTTGTTTCTGTTCTTTTCCTTCTTTTTTAAGAACTATTCCTTTTGCTTGCGGCGCGCCTTCCAAAGGATCGTATTTTTCCTTTAAGCCCAGCGCTTTTCTTTTCCAAGGCTTTTTGAGCCATCGTTTTTGGTGCCTGTCTCTTTCAAGTTTTCTTCCCGCGTATAATCCTTTTGCCAAAAGTTTTTTTTCACCGTTTTTTTATAGTATTTTTACATCGTCTACTTCGAAAAGTCTTTTTGCAAGCAGTCTTGCTTTTTTTATTTTTTCTCCGCCTTTTCCTATTGCGAGCCCTTTGTTCTTCGGGTCGACAAGGACGCTTGCAAGTTTTTTTTCTCCAACAATTGTTTCATTCACGCTTTTTACGTTAACCGGGTAAAAAATGTGTTTTAAAAATTCTTTGATGTTTGGAGCGGTTTCCACAACTTCGATTTTTTTTCCCAAGGCTTTTTTCAGGCGGGAAACGTTGACTCCTTGTTTTCCAATGGCTTTTCCAAGGTCCCCGTTTTCAACGACGAATATTACTTCGTTGTCGCATATTACTACGTCTTTTGCTCGCGCGCCGGTGCGTTTTTCCAGCACGTTGATTAATTGAATATCGTCGTAAGTCAAAGTCGGCATGTCATCCCTTTGCAAAGCTTTCAAGAATGTCGGAGTTTCCCACGTCAAGCACGCTCATCACGCTTACTGGAAACGGTTTTCCGCAAATGGTACCCAGTTCAATGCTTGTGCCGGCAAAATGCATTACTGGAATTTTTGCAAGACTGCAGTATTTTTCCAAGTCCTGCTTTGATTCAACTGGGCAGTTTTCCGCGATTATAACCAAGCGCGCGCTGCCGTTTAACGCTATTTTTTTTGCGCTTTGCACTCCGAGTTTCACTTTACCCGTGTCAGAGGCCATGCGAATTGACTTTTCAACATCCATGTTGGTTTGTCTGCACCTTAAAGTTGCATGTTAAACAATAGTTTTGCTATCCTAAGAAGATAGAAAACGGTTCTCTAACCCTTTTTTCAAGGTTAACTTCCCATTTCCAAAAAAAAGTTTTTGAAAAATGACTTATTTGAACTTTATATTTTACGCTTTTTCTTATTTATAAACCTTTTTTGTCAGGCTCGTTTTTGCAGGTATTTGAATATCCCCAAGACCGCCTTTACGCCTTCTCCGCCTGCTACAATTATTTGTTTTTCGGGAACGTCGGAAACGTCTCCTGCCGCAAAAACGCCCTTGACGCTTGTAACGTTTGAAAGGTATCCTTCGTCGTGTATTTTTATTTCGTTGTAATCGTTTTTCTCGGTTATTTTGTCGAAGTCAACGCTTGGAATAGACCCTATTTCAATAAACACGCCTTGTACGGGTATTTCTTTCGTTTGCCCGTCTTTTTCAAATTTTACGCCTGAAACAAATTTGTCTCCATTGATTTGGGTTGTCTTTGAATCGTTGTAAACCGTTATTTTTTGGCTTTGGCTTATTCTTTTTTTCATTTCTTCTTCGCCGCGAAACTCGCTGTTGATGTTGATTATGTGCACTTTGTTCGAGTATTTTTCCCCTAAAAGCGCCGCGTCCATTGCAGCGTTT
>JBHHTN010000105.1:0-3017 GCA_046753405.1 Candidatus Micrarchaeia archaeon
TTTTGCTTCAGTCTCAGGCGGTTACGTCGTCCGGGCAGGTTGAGCAGAATGTTGATCATTATGAATCGGCAACGTGCGGTTTTGCCAAAACTAACGAACTGAAAACGTCTTTGTTTGGCTCGTGGCATTTTGACGAAAAAAGCGGGACAGAGGCAGTTGATTTTTCAGGCAACGGGTATGACGCTGATGTAGCCGGTGCTACTTGGACTTACGGAAAACTGGGAAGCGGACTTGAATTCGACGGAGAAAACGATTTTGTGCGCATGGATTTTCCAATTGTTTCTTTGCAGGAAATGACCGGCTGCGCGTGGATAAAAGTAAACGCAGTTGAGGATTTCGGAAGTCCTGTAAAAGACGGAATCATTGTTGGCGACGGGCATCATTTTCAAATGTGGGTTTTAACCGATGGCAAGTTTGAATTCGGGGCGTGGATGCATCATCCGTCCGGACCTCATATTAACCGGCTTTTTGAATCTGTTGATTCGTTTGCTTTTGGATTGTGGACGCACCTTTGCGTGGTAAACAAGGCCGACCCTGACGGTTCAGGCCCGTCTGTTGGAACTTCAAAGCTTTACGTGAACGGAAATTTGAGAGGCGAGGGGTCTTTTGCAAATGAAGAGTTCTTTGGCGACCTTTCCTTTATTGAAATCGGAAGAACGCCGAATCTTGGCCCGAATTACTTTGACGGCGTTATTGATGAGGTCAGGTTTTACAACAAAGCCCTCTCAAGGGGAGAGGTTTTGACGGACGCCAATTGCGGGATTCTACTTTGAACGATTTGGGAATCATGCAGAGAAAAATCAAAAGGGGGGTGGTTGAACTGCGCAAGAGCGTTCCTTTCAGTGCCAAGTGGGCTGAAAAGAACGGGAAAAAATGGAGGGAAAAACAGGTTTTTCACGAAAACTGCGTGAAAACCTTGCTTAAACTTCGAAAACTTTCAAGTGCCAGAAACATGCTGGATTTACGCGAGTACCGAAAACTTGAATCTGTTGAAAAAAGCGCGTTGACTGCTCAACAAAAAGGAAGCCTTTTTGCATACCGCGTAATGTTGGGCAAAGTGTCTTCCAAGAGGAAGGTTGTCGACGTTTACCCGGTTGTGAAAAAGTCGTTGGGAAAGTTTTTCGAAGAAGAATACGACAATGTCAACTACGCGTTTGAAAGCGAGCTTGCAAAACACAGGGAGTTGCGAAAGAAAGCAGTAATAAAACGCGTTTTTTACGAGGAATTGCTTCTGGCTAAAAGCGCTAAGGCAAAGGCAAGAATGCTTTTGACAAGCGCGGCAAGACAGTTTAAAAAGGCAGACTTGTGAAAACTTGAGGGAAGCCTTAGCAATACTTTTTTATTCTTCTTTCTACAGGTTTTTTCTTTAACTGCCAAAAAAAGGAGGTTTGTAAAAGTGTTGGAAAAAATCAGGTTTCGTGACAGAGTCAAAAAAAGGCTTCGTGGGCGTCTTCCTTTTACTGCTGAAAAGGCTAAGAAAAAACTTGAGGAGTGGGTTGAGGAAGGGGCTTTTCACGAGGGCGCGTATGAGATTTCCAAAAGAGTTAAGGATTCCAAGGCCATTCCCACGGATGAATACAACGCTCTTTCCAAGATAAAGTCAAAAGAACTCACGTCGGAGCAAATGGGAAAAATTGACGCCTATAAAAAAATTGTGAAGGCGCTTGAAAAAGGCGTTTTGGAAAAACGCATTGTTCAACTTGTGAACGCGCATAAAAAAGGCAGTGAAAAGGCGTCCAGAAAAGTTAACAGGTTGATCGACTTGCGCGCGAAGCGTTTCCTGAAGGTTAAAGTCGCAACAGATGCCCGCTTGAAAATGTTAGAAATGGATTGACGGCCTTTTCAATGGACTTCTACCTGTCCTTGAAACTTTTTTTTTGATATAAACAAACGGTTTTTTTTGAAATGGCTCGTCTTAAGAGGGGTTTTGACCGGCAGGCTTTAAGCGACAGGCAAGTGAAAATTCTTTCAAAAAGATTGGCTGGAAAAGTGCGCTTAAGCGGCTTTCACCCCACTTTAATTGTGGGCATAAAGCACGGGGGCACGGTTGTCGGCAAAGCCGTTGCAGAAGAATTAAACGTTCCATTCAAAGAAGTATTCGTAAAACGCGTTCCGGCAATTTACATTGACAAAATAGTTCACGGTTACCCGCGTGCGTTTAAAAATAAAATCGTTTCAAAAATTGCGCGGTCTGTAATCAGTAAAACTTACTTGTTGTTCAAACCCAGGACAATTTCCCCGTTAAAAGAAGGACTTTCTGTGCAAGATCGCGTTCTTGTTGTTGACGACAGCGCGGGAAAAGGGCCTACTTCTCAAGAGGCAAAAAGGCACGTAGTTGAACGCGGAGCGTTGCCTAAAAATGTTAAGATTGGAGTGCTTCAAATCCACCCCGAGTACAAAATTAAGGAAAGGCCCGATTACTTTCTTGAAGTTGGAAACGCGCGTTTTCCCTGGGACAAGGCGAGCATTGTTCAAAGCGGGAAAAATCCCCGCGAAAGTTTCAAGCGCTTAAAAAAGGGAAAGACGCGTTTGCTTGTTCTCAAGGATTCTGCAAAAGCTCTTTTAGATAAAGAAATTGAAAAACCGGACTTGTTCGTTGAAAAAGCGCTGGGTCCAAAAACGTATTACGGCAGGCCCGACAGCATGGTTGTAGGCTTGAAAGTACCGGGGGTTAACCGGGTAGTGGTTAAAAAATTTAAGCGAAGTAGGGCAGCTACTTTGGGCAAAGTTCTTCCCGAACTTTTGGGTTACTGGGGCAGGCTGCCTGAAAACGCTGTTCGCATGGGTCAAGAGTTTTTGAAACGCGGAGTGCTTACCCCCCAACCGGTTGCCTTGGTTGAAAATCGCGTTTGGGGTTTTTGGAAAAAATCGTTTTTGGTAGCCGAGGAAGTGCCTGAGGCCATTACGCTCAGCAGGTTTCTTCGCCAGGAGAAAGATCCCAAAAAACAACGCGAAATGATTCGTCTTGTTGCAAAGGCAACCAAAAAAATGCACGATGAAGGTTTGACTCATGGAAA
>JBHHTN010000106.1:0-2995 GCA_046753405.1 Candidatus Micrarchaeia archaeon
CTTACTTGACTTTGTCGCGAAGCGCGGGAACTTTGTCCGGGGGTGAAAGTCAGAGGATTCGCCTTGCAACGCAGATCGGCTCGAATTTGACCGGCGTGTTGTATGTTTTGGACGAACCCAGCATTGGGTTGCATCAAAGGGACAATAGGAAGTTGCTTGATACTTTGAAGAACTTGCGTGACTTGGGGAACACTGTTTTGGTTGTGGAGCACGACGAGGAGACGATTTTGAGTGCCGACCATGTGGTTGACATTGGTCCGGGTGCGGGAGTGCACGGGGGACGCGTTGTTGCAACTGGAACTCCAAATCAACTTCGCAAAAACAGGAATTCTTTAACTGCGGACTTTTTGCAGGGGCGGCGCAGAATCAAAGTGCCGCATGAGAGGCGTAGTTTTTTTCACAAGCTCACTGTCAAAGGCGCAAGCGAGCACAATTTGAAGAATATTGACGTTGGAATTCCGCTTCGCACCTTTACTTGTGTTACGGGCGTGAGCGGGTCGGGCAAAAGCACTTTGGTCATGGATGTTTTGTACAAGGCTTTGGCGCAAAAATTGTATAGGTCAAAGGAAAAGCCTGGAAAGCATGAAAAAATTGAAGGTGCTGGTTTTGTTGACAAGGTTATTTTGATTGACCAGTCGCCCATTGGAAGGACTCCGCGTTCGAATCCTGCAACGTACATTGGCGCGTTTACTCCCATTCGCGAGCTTTTTGCCTTGACACCTGATGCGCGTAGCAAGGGTTTTTCTCCTGGGCATTTTTCGTTTAACGTTGCACGCGGCAGGTGTCAAGCTTGTCAGGGGGACGGCACTTTGCGCATTGAAATGCAGTTTTTGCCCGATGTTTTTGTTCAGTGCGATGAGTGCAAGGGCAAAAGGTACAATCATGAGACTTTGAGTGTGTTGTACAAGGGCAAGAGCATCAGTGATGTTTTGGACATGACTGCGGAGGAAGCCCTTGGGTTTTTCAAGAATATTCCTCGCGTCCAAGGCAAGTTGCAGACGTTGTTTGACGTTGGCTTGGGTTACGTTAAGTTGGGTCAGGGCGCCACTACTTTGTCCGGCGGCGAGGCGCAGCGCGTAAAGCTTTCATCTGAACTTTCAAAGCGTGACACTGGTCAGACGCTTTACTTGTTGGATGAGCCTACAACCGGGCTTCATTTTGCGGACATTGAAAAACTTCTTGAAGTTTTGCATAAGCTTGTTGGCAGGGGTAATACTGTTTTGGTGATTGAACACAACTTGGATGTTGTTAAGACTGCTGATTTTGTTATTGACCTTGGTCCTGAAGGCGGGGATTTGGGGGGAAAAGTGATTGCCGAGGGCACGCCTGAGACGGTTGCAGAAAAGAAGAATTCGTTTACCGGGCAGTTTTTGAAAAAGTTGTTGGCGAGGAAATGACTGGTTTTGTTGACAAAGCGCCGAATAATTCCGGCGTTTACTTGATGAAAGATTCGAAGAAAGGGATTCTTTACGTTGGCAAGGCCAAGAACTTGCGCAAGCGTTTGAAGCAGTATTTTCCTGTTTCTAAAGACGCGTTTCAAAAAACAATTGAGTTGTGTGACAAGGTTGCTGATGTTGAGTTTGTTGTAACTGACAATGAAGTCGAAGCCTTGATTTTAGAGGCTAATTTGATTCGCAAGTTTAGGCCCAAGTACAACGTTGACTTGAAGGATTCTCACAGGTACGCGTATGTTTTGCTTTCAAAAGAAAAATTTCCTGTTTTTGTTACTTTGCGCAAGAATTTGTCCGACAAACTTGTTTTTGACAAGGCCAAGGGAAGGGTTTTCGGCCCGTTTGTGCAAGGTGCGGCAAGAGCAGGGGTTTTAAAGACGCTTCGAAAGGCTTTTGGAATTAGAACTTGCAAGCGTTTGCCTAAGAAAGCGTGTTTGAAGTTTCACTTGGGCCAGTGTTCTGCGCCTTGCATCCGTAAAATTTCCAAGAAGGATTATGACAAGAACGTTCGGCTTGCAGTGCGCGTTTTGATGGGTAAAACCGGAAAGGTTGAGGAAGAATTAAGGAGGAAAATGCTGAATGCGTCGGAAAAACAGGATTTTGAACTGGCCCTTGAGTACAAGAGTCAGCTTGAGGCAATTAGGAGTTTGTCAACAAGGCAGAAAATGGAGCTTCATAATTTTGAATCGGAAGACGACTTTATCGGGTTCGTGCAGAACAACTCCAAGGCAAGCGCGGTGGTGTTCAACGTTTCGCGGGGCGTTGTGAAGTCAAAGGAGCAGTTTGTTTTTGAGTATGCTCAGGAAGCGCTTTCGGGATTTTTGACTCAGTATTATTCCTTGCACAAGGTTCCCAACACGGTTTTTTTGGAGAATGTTCCAAAAGACGCGAAGGTTATTGGCAGGTTCATTGAAAGTACGCGGGGGGCAAAACCGAAATTTGTATCTCCCAAGGCGGGGGACAAGAAAAAGTTGTTGAAGTTGGTGGAAAAAAACGCGTTGCTTGCTTTGACCAGTTCTTCCGAACCAGCGCTTTTGGAGTTGAAAAAAGCGTTGCGTCTTGAAAAAATCCCCGTTTCAATCGAGTGTTTTGACGTAAGCACGTTGTTTGGAAGTGATTCTGTTGGAGCAATGGTTCGTTTTGAAAACGCTGTTGCTGTTAAAAGCGCGTATCGGCGTTTTAGAATAAAGTTTGTTGATGGACAAGACGATTTTGCCATGATGCGTGAAATAGTTTTTCGAAGGTATTATCGTTTGAAAAATGAAAAAATGCCTTTGCCTGACTTGGTGGTTGTTGACGGTGGCAAGCAGCAGGTTTCAGCTGCAAAGCAGGCTTTGGAGGAACTCGGTTTTGGCTTGCAACCGTTGATAGGGCTTGCCAAGGAATTCGAGGAAATACACTTTCCGCTTAAGGCAATGCCTTTGAGGCTTAACCGCAAGAATGTTGCGTTGAGGCTTTTGATGAAAATTAGGGACGAGGCGCACAGGTTTGCAATTAACTACCACAAGAAGCTTAGAAGTAAAGCCTCAAAAAAAAGCGTTAAA
>JBHHTN010000107.1:0-2964 GCA_046753405.1 Candidatus Micrarchaeia archaeon
ATTTTTCTATTTTGTCTTCCAAATTGTATTTGTTTATCGCGTTTTGCGTTCCCGGGCGGATGCTCCAGAGGACTTGAAATCCTTTTTTGGATGTTTCGCGCAAGGCGTGGAAAATTGCCTTGAAGCGTTTTTCGTGCATCATGTTTTCCCTGCGGTGGCACGAGGCGTAAACGATTTTTTTTGAAAAATTGATTCCTCGACTTTCAAAGAATTTCTTGCTTTTGCGCCCTTTTTTGGATGCCCAAACAGCGGCGTCTACAACGGTGTTTCCTACCGTGAAAATTCTTTGTTTTGGAAAACCCTCATTTTGCAGGTTGCGCTTGTTGGTTTTGGTTGCCGCAAAGTACAAGTCACTGCATGCGTCGGATGTTCTTGTGTCTATTTGCTCCGGGAAAGGTTCTTTTGAAAACGTTCGCAAGCCCGCCTCCACGTGTCCTGTTGGAATAAGGTTCAGCGATGCGGCAAGGCTTCCTGCCATGCAAGTAAGCGTGTCACCGTGGGTTAGGAGAATGTCCAAGTCAGACAGTTCTTTTCGGAATAATTCGGTTAACCCTATCATTGCGTTTCCCACTATTGCGGCTGGGTTGGGACGGCGTTCTGTAAGGGTGCCTGCGATTTTTTCAAGCTTTTTCGTCAGTCCAACGCCCAAGGCGCTGTCTGTGTGGTAGGCGACTTTGGACGCGTGCACGCCGATTTTTTTTATTGCACTCATTCCGACTTCAAAGTCAGGGGGAAAAGGCAGGTTAAGATCGCAGTAAACCCCTTCGTACAAGTGAAACGGGTAGTGCTGGGCAACGTGGATTAAAACCGGTTTGTGCCTTCGCCTTTTGGCTTCCCAGTAAAGCGGGGCCATTTTGATTATATCCGGACGAGTGCCGGTAAGTATACCTATTTTCACTCTTTTATCACATCTCAATTTTAAGCCGCTAACTCGAGGAGAACGTTCTGTCCAAAAAGGCTTGTGCTTCGTTTTTACCGCGAAGAATTGCGACCAAAAGATCACTGTCTAAGACGTTTATCCCAAGCCCTCCAAGTCTTCCGAAGGTCCTTTTCCATTGCTTTTTCTTCGCTGTCAGATATCTTCCACGCACCAAAGAATTTTTTCAAATCAACTTTTTTTGCGAACGAGCTTTTTTTTTTCGCTCTTTTTGTTTCTCAAAAGATTTGAACACCAACTGAGAATAAGCATCAGCTTGTTTTTAACTATTTTTCATTTGTTGGTTTGACTTTAATGAATGCGTTGTATTCCTTTTACGTAATCGAAGTCCGAGTCGTAGGACAAAATTTTTTTGATTTTGTTGTTTTGCATAATTATTACTGACAATGCGTCGCAGAAACTCATTTTCCTGTGTTTTTTTACGGTTTCAAGTGCTTTGTTCAAGTCTTCCATTGTTGCAGTTTGTAACAGTGTTTCTTTGCTGGAAAATATTTTTTTTCCCACGGCGTAGGCAAAATTTGAATCGTACCGGCGTGCTATGAAGGTAATTGTTTCATCCAAAACGTGGTCGGAAATAATTATTGTTTCCTGAACGTTTCCCAACAAGTTTTTTGCGGAGAGGTGTCTTTCGTCGTCTGGGCAAAAATAGGCTATTATTGCGCTTGTGTCTGCGAATATCATTTTTATAAAGCTCTTTTTTTGTTTAGATTCCGTAGACTACTTTGTCTATTTCTTTTTCGGCGTCAAATTTTGGAACTCGTTTTTTTGGTTTAGGCAAGTTGGAAAAAAAGCTTTCTTCTTGTTTTTCCTTCTTTGTAAGTTTTCTTTCAAATTTCAGTCCCAAGTCCAATAGTTCTTCAAAAAGGGTTGCCTCGGAGACTTTTTTGCCTCTTCTGAGCATTAAACGCGCTTGCAACCGTCTTAGTTTTGGAACGGCGCGTTTTGGAATTTTTTTTGAAACAAAACCCTCAGAACTTTTTGAATTTTCCACTTTTTCCACCTTTACTACTTTTTCTACTTAATAGTTTAAAAGGTTTTAGGTTTATGCGACTGCCGGGAATCGAACCCGGGCCGCGAGCTTGGGAAGCTCGTATCATGCCATTGCCCTTCTTGTTTTGTTCAAAAACAAGAAACTGGACCACAGTCGCGTTAAATACTTTATCCTTTGATTACTCCCAAGGGCTCGAGTTTTGCAACGATTTTGCACAAGCCCGCTTGTTCGACTGACTGGACTACTTGAGAGACGTCTTTGTATGCGCCGCCTGATTCTTCTGCGAGTACTTCGGGTTTTGTTGCGCGTACTGCCATTCCTTTGTCTTCCATTTCCTTTTGGATGTTTCTGTTTCCGAATGTTCTAATGGCCTGGTGGCGGCTCATGAGTCTTCCAGAACCATGGCAGGAACTTCCCCACGCCTCGGCGGCAGTTTCAAGCCCGCACAACAAGTAGGACGAAGTGTGCATTGACCCCGGGATAATAACGGGTTGGCCTACTTCCCGGTAGTTTTGGGGTATTTCAGGCCGGCCTTTCCAGAATGCTCGTGTTGCGCCTTTTCTGTGCACGCACAATTTTTTATTTTTGCCGTCGACTTCGTGTTCTTCGATTTTTGCAATGTTGTGGGCAACATCGTAGATTAGGGATAGGTCTAAGTCTTCCCATTGTGTGTTAAATACCCGGGAGAATGTTTCGCGCGTCCAGTGCGATATTACTTGGCGGTTGCAGAAGGCGTAGTTTACCGCGCATCTCATTGCGCCCAGGTAGTCTTGGGCTTCGTTTGAGTTTAATGGAGCTGCGCAAAGTTCCCTGTCGGGGAGTTTTATTCCGTATTTTTGGCTTGCTTGAATCATTGTGCGCAGGTAGTCGTCGCATACTTGATGGCCGAATCCGCGGCTTCCGCAGTGAATCATTACTGTGATTTGTCCTTCTTTTACTCCGAATGCCTTGGCTTTCTCCTCGTCGAGTATTTGCGTTACTTTTTGTATTTCCAAAAAGTGGTTTCCGCTTCCCAGTGTTCCGAATTGGGGAAAAC
>JBHHTN010000108.1:0-2948 GCA_046753405.1 Candidatus Micrarchaeia archaeon
AGCAAACCGTTTCCTGGAAGGGCTTACGCTGTAAACCCTAAGGCAAAGGAAGTGCTCGGCATTGAAAGCTATCCGTCGGTAACGCTCATTCCCGGAAAAGTGGACCTCGCAGTTATTTGCACTCCGTCAAAAACAGTTGTTCAAATAATGCAGGAGTGCGCGCAAAAAAAAGTCAAAGCAGTAATCATTACCTCCGCAGGGTTTGCGGAACTTGGAGAAAACGGGAAAAACCTTCAAGAACAAGTGCTTTCGATTGCAAAGGTTGCCGGAATAACCGTTTTGGGCCCAAACTGCCTTGGCATCATACGCCCGCCTGTTTGCTTGAACGCGTCTTTCGCACTTACAGCACCGCAGCCGGGACAAGTGGCGTTTGTATCCCAGTCAGGCGCACTGGCTGACAGCATCATTGACTGGGCAGTTGAAAACCGTTACTGCTTCAGCCTTGTTGCAAGCCTTGGAAACAGCGCAGACGTTGACGCTTCCGACTTTTTAAAGTGGTGCTCGCAAGATGAGTCCACCAAGGCAATAGCCTTGTACTTGGAGGGGATAAAAGACGGGCGACGATTCATGGAAATAGCGCGGAAAGTTTCCCGAACCAAGCCAATAGTGCTGCTTAAAGGCGGCCGTTCAAAAGAAGGAGTGAAAGCAGCAGGCTCGCACACCGGAAGCCTTGTTGGAAACTTTAACGTGTGGCAGGCCGCGGCAAAGCAAAGCGGAATTGTCATGGCCGAAACACTACAGGAATTGTTTGAAATGGCAGAGGCCTTGGCAGAACAACCCCGCACTTCAAAAAACGCTGTTGCAATCGTCACAAACGGCGGGGGAGCAGGAGTTCTCACCGCGGACTACTGTCAAAAAACGGGTTTGAACGTCGTTGAATTAAAGGAAGAAACCTTGAAACGCTTGGACGAATCAAACGCGATGCACCCTGCGTACTCCAGAGGCAACCCGTTGGACTTGATTGGAGACGCACGGCCTGAAAGGTACAAGGTCGCGTTGGATGTTGTGTTGTCCGAAGACTACATCGGGTCAGTAATCGTAATCCAAACACTGCAAACAATGACGGACACGAAGGCAGACGCGCAAATAGTCATTGACGCAAAAAAAAGGCATCCTCACAAGCCAGTTGTATGCGTTTTCATGGGAGGAAAATTTTCCAAAGCGGGAATCGAACTTTTGCGTGAAAACAACGTGTCCGACTTCAACGACCCAAGGCCCGCGGTACGGGTAATGGCTGCCTTGTGCGGAACGCTTTGATTTAACTGGTTTTATGCACTTAAAATTAAACGGGTGATTTACAAAAAATGCCTGAAACGGTTACCGTCAAGTGCCCTGCAACCAGTGCAAACCTTGGAAGCGGTTTTGACGTTTGCGGAATTGCCTTGGAATCGCCTTTTGACATGCTTACCGCAAAAAAATCCTCAAATTTCATTGTACGCGCCTCAAGCGAAGGCAAGTACTCGTTTCCCGATGTGTTCAACGAAAACACCTGCGGACCTGTTGCAAAAAAAATGCTGCAAGACCACGAAATAGAAGACAAAGTGGAAATAATCATTAAAAAAGACATAAAGCCTGCAAGCGGTTTGGGCAGCAGCGCGGCAACAGCGGCAGGATGCGCCTTTGCCTTGAACGAATTGTTTTCGCTTAACATTTCAAAAGAAAACCTTGTTGAATACGCTTGCCTTGGAGAAATAGTGGCCGCAGGAAGCCCTCACCTAGACAACGTTACACCCGCCCTTTTTGGAGGATTCACCGTAACCCACAGCGCCAACCCCGTCAAAGTAACGCGTTTTGCACCTCCAAGCGAGTTGGACGTGTTTATACTGCGTCCAAACAAGGAAAAAGCCTCAACCCTGCACGCAAGAAACGCCCTTCCCAAGCAAGTGTCGCGGAAAGACGCGCAATACAACTCGTCCCACATTGCAACGCTCGTGTGCGGTTTTGCAAACTCGAACTACGACCTCATAGTCAGGGGAATGGACGACAAAATAGCTGAGCCAGCCCGCGCAAAAGCAGGCTTTTTGGAAGGATTGGAAGAACTGAAAGCAAGCGCAAAAGAGTACGGTTACGGCGCAAGTGCAAGCGGCGCGGGCCCGGCACTTATTGCCCTTGGAATCTCAGGCAGTGAAAAAAGGGAGTTTGAAGAAGAAGCAAAAAGCATTTTCTCGCGAAAAGGCTTGCAAGTTGAAACATGGTGGACAAAAGTATCCGAAAAAGGAGTAACCAGAATTTGAAAGAGGTTTTTGCGTTAAATTGGCCGTTGAAGTAGTTATAAAGTGCGTAAACTGCGCTAGAGCACACAACACAAAATCACCCTTTGTTTGCGACTGCGGCGGACTGTTAGATGTTTCATTCAACGTCAACGAAACAAACGCAACTAAAAAATTGTTCGACAAAAGGCTCCATGAAAAAAAGTTTCCAAATTCAAGCGGAGTATGGCGCTTTAGGGAAATAGTACACCCACTGGCCCGCGACAAAGACATTGTTTCACGACCCGAGGGAAACACGAACAGTTATTGCCACGAAAAACTGTCCGAATTTACCGGCGTAAAAAAACTTTTTGCAAAACACGAAGGCGAAAATCCCTCAGGCTCCTTCAAAGACCGCGGAATAACAGTCGGAATCACCGAAGCAAACAGATTGAAGGCAAAAACAGTTGCGTGCGCGTCAACTGGAAACACTTCCGCCTCCTTGGCCTCTTACGCGGCAATAAGCGGAAAAAAAAGCGTTGTTTTCGTCCCACAGGGAAACATTGCAGTTGGAAAACTCGCGCAAGCCCTCGCATTCAACGCAACCGTCCTGCAAGTAAAGGGAAACTTCGACCAGGCAATGCGCATGGTCCAAGAAAGCGCAACTAACCTTGGCATGTACCTGCTTAACTCAATCAACCCTTGGAGACTGGAAGGACAAAAAACAATAGTCTTCGACTTAATACAACAACTTGAATG
>JBHHTN010000109.1:0-2918 GCA_046753405.1 Candidatus Micrarchaeia archaeon
CTTCGACTATTTTCGTGTGGCTTTTCAGCTCTTTTCTCAATCCATCAGAAGTTTTCTTTGCCTCGTCCACCAAAACGCGCGTCTTGTCGCGATCTTCATTCAACAACGAGAGTGTTGAATCCATTTTTGAAAGCTTGCCTGCAACGCTTATTTTAACTTCTTCAACCGCCTGGGCGGACTGAACCTGAAAGTTTTCTTTCACTTGGTCCAAAGAAGAGATTTTTTCGTCTATCTTGCCTGTCTTTGCCACAAAGTCGTTTTGAAGTTTTTCAAAGTCTTTTTTTGCAGCCAAACCCTGCGTTCTAAGCCTCAACGAGTCAAAGTCCCTAATCAGCTCTTTCAAAGCGTCGGAAACGGTTTTAACCTCTTCGTCAATGGTTTTATAGCGTGCAAAGTCTTTTTCCACCTCTGCAAAAATTGCTTCGACTTTTTCCGAGTGCCGCTGTATCACCGACTCCGACGACTTTATTTCGCCAAGTTCGCGACGCACTTGGTCCTGCAATTTCAAAAGGGTTTCTTCGCTTGTGCCGAACACGATGAGCTTGCTTTTAAGCTGTTTTACTTCCTCGCTCATTGTTTTTTGAAGGGAGTCGGATTTTTCCATTCGCGCCTTGTATTCTTCAAGTCTTGACTCCACGCGCTTTACCTGCGAAAGCAATTCATCAGGTTGCACCGCCTGTATTAAGGAAACCGACTTTTCCGCTTGGACTTTTATTTCCTGAGCCTCTTTTTCCGAGTCAAGCATTAAAGCGCGCAACTCTCCAATGGACTCGTTAACCCGCGTGAACTTTTCGTCGTATATTTGCCTTTGCTCCCTTACCGCGTCTATTTGCGCGCCAAGAGCGTCAATGCGCGTTTGCATTCGCAGTACCGCAACGTCTCCCCCTTCTTGAAGCGCTTCTTGCGGGGTTTTAGACTCTTTTTCGTCTTCAGACGGCTCGTACAACTCTTCGCTTGACTTCAAAGAAGCGTCTATTTTGGCTTGTTCTGCCGCGTCTTTTTCCTCGTCAGTCTGACCCTTTTTCTTCCCCAAATTGTCAAGAAAACCCATTTTTTAACTAAAACACCCGTTTACTGAAAAAAAAGAAGATTCGAGAATATTTAATACTTTCACAATTTTTTTAATTCACTGATTTTAGGCGCCATTGACTCAAGACACACATCAACGATGTTAAACGAGCCTTCCTGAATTTTATCGCGGGCAAGGTTAAGTTCAAGCTCCAAGTCAAACAAGTCTGCCCCTTTCTTCTTTGCCTTTTCAACTTCAACAACGTAAGCGTCCAGTTTGTTGTTGTACTCCTGGATTTTGGCAAGCTCGGCATCCGACAAACGCACAATATTATGCAAAAGCGGCCTAAACGAAACCATGAACGGGAAGCCGCGGTTGTACTCCGCGTTTTGCACAAGCCCGGTGCCAATTGGGGACTTTACAACCGCATGCAGTGCTTCCTCGCTATACTTCAAGTTAACCCTGTCCAAGTCGCCCTCGTACTTGGTGCGCATCTGCATTTCAGTTCCAATATTCGCCCTGATCTCCCCCACAAAATCGCTTAGAACCTGCGAAATCAAAATCAAGCCAACACCCCACTTCCTAAACTCGCGAACCGCCCGCTCAATTTGCCGAAACCCGTGGCCCGTTCCCCCGAACTTGGGAAGCAAGCGGTGAACCTCGTCGTAAACAAGAAGCATCTTTAAATTCCCGCTTTCCGGAAAGTTCGCGTCAAAGACTTGCATTATTGAATTGGAAACAAACTGTTCAGTCGGACTAGCACCTGCCGACTGCGCGGACAAATCCGTGCGCTTCAAGTAAGCAAGCATGGCGTCCATTTTATTCAATGACTTGGAGGTTTCCCGCGTTCTTTGATTTGCCTTTTGCGCGCCGTCCTCAAGAGAATCCGACCGCTTCAGCCTGTTCAAGCAAAAAACAGTAAGCGCGCCAGGCTTCATCAAACGCTCGAAGTCCAAATGCTCGTCGTCGCTTTTAGGAATTTGAATCGTTCCCTTAAAGCCCTGCGCATCGGAAGAAGACAATCCAAAATCGGAGTACCGCGAAAGCATTTCTTGGTTCTTCTGCGGCCGCAAAAACCCGGTCCACTGCGCAGTAGGGTCAAAAACAACAACAGACACGCCTTTCTTCAAAGCCTCTTCAACCAACACCTGCGCAGCAACAGTCTTCCCGCTGCCTGTTGCCCCTGCAACAAGCGTGTGAGTTGAAAGCTTGTCCAAGTCAAAGAAAATCTTGGGCTGGCCCGGAACATTGGAGGAAACGCCCACGAACGCGGAACGGTTCCCGTCAACAGGCATTGCTTTTTGATCGTATTTCATGTTCCTAGAAAAAAACCCCCCGTTGACTTAAAACAAAAAGAAAAACTCTAAAGAGGCCGGGCGATTTTTGAAGTTGGAAAACTCTTCCAATTCATTTCCTCCAGACCCTGCTTAAAGAGGTGAACTGAGTAAAACACCAACAGCAAAAAGACTATTTCGAAAATGCCGTGGGGAATCAAGTTCCCAATCTCGTGGTCCATCATTATCATGAAGTCAAACAAATGGCGCAGCACTATAAAAAACATTCCCGCGCCCAAAAACACGAAAGGCTTTTCAAGCCCTGAATCTCTGAAGTAAACGCGTATAATGTTGACAGCAGCAAAAGCAAGAACGCCCAAAATGAAAAAACTCACGTGAAAGAAAAAAGATAACCCGAAAACATCGCCCTCTGGAACCAAGTTAGCACACCCCCCTTTTCAAGAAATCACTTTTACCGAAGGTTCAACTTCCTTAACCCACTCAAAACGCTCAAACTCCGACTTGAACAAGTAAATTCCATAAATCATCAAAAGGAAAAACAAAAACTCCGGAACCTGCGCCAAAAACGGAACCTCCCAGTGAAAAAACTCGTTTAAAAAATGTACAATCACGTG
>JBHHTN010000110.1:0-2883 GCA_046753405.1 Candidatus Micrarchaeia archaeon
ACCTGCAAACGATTCTTTTCCACCCTCGCTTTTTCCACACTTTGCACAAATTTTCATCAAATAACCGTAACCTTTTTTCAGGTAGATACGGTTTTAACCGTTGCGTTGGTTATTATTTCAACAGAGGCAACAAACAAAAAACAAGGGGGGTTTTTTAAAAATGGATTTGGAAGAGTTGGCGTCGGTTAATTCTGAACTGCGGTTTCTGACCATTGAACTGATGAAAATTGCCTCGCAACGCGGGGTTAGTTTTGACGAAATTCTTTCCGAGTTTACTCAAAACGCGTTTAAACTCGACTCTGCTTTGAAAAGCATCTCCAGAATACAAAATTGCAACACCGTACAACAGCGAAGAAGCATGCCCACGCGAAGCAGGTAAAACTAAGTCCTTGCAAAAAAAAATTAATTTTTGATGCGCTCATGGATGACTTGGACGACAAAGCAGTCAACTTGACAAATTTTATTTTCACCGTCCCAACCTACCGACGAATCCTGCTTTACCTGCTTGCCATCTCCTTTACAGGCGGAGTTGCAAAGTATTTTTTTGAAAACGCTAAAACCGACGTTTTCAACGCATTGCTGTTAGGAGGAGCCGACGGCGTCTTGTTGTTCGGCTTGCCCGCCTTGGTTGCGGCCCTGCTTGCAACCTCAATACTCTCAAGGTCCGCAATACGCCAAAGCGTCAAATACTTCCTGTTCATAGCCCTGCTGTCAACGGCACTGTACGTTTTCATGTACCTGCTTTCCTTGGCAGTTGACGCAACCAAACTGGCACTGGTCTTGGACTTGCAGCTTTGGATAGTCATAGCAAACGCGCTGGTGCTAGTAGTATGGTTCGTATCGCTACTGGTTCCCTTAAACTACAAGTTTTCACGAGCCCTGTTAATCGCATTCCTACACCCCTTGCTGAACCTCTCATTCATAGTCATCGCCCAAGCATACGCCTCCTTTGAAAAACTTCCCTCTCTTTCATTTCTTTTGGCAGTAAAATTTTTCGTAGCATCCGCAATCCTGCTCGTGTCCCTTGGGGCAATCTTCGCAATCGTCAACGCGCCAGCAAAAAGAAACTTCGGAATTTCAACAGTTCAAGTAGCCACCTTTTTCTTCGCACAATGGATTCGAGGAGGAAAAGGACTTGAAGAAGTGTTATCCGAAGTAGGAACAATGGTGGAAACGCAAATCGGAAGCGTTGTCTTCAAAACAGGAAAAAAAATCAAAGCATGCTTCCTTGTTCCAAGCGTTCACTTCGGCCCGTTTGGAAACCTCGGCGGAAGCGAGTTCCCCTTTCTATTAAGCAACTGCCTTGAAAAACGCTTCAACGCGCCAATGCTCGTTTTCCACGGCCTTGCAAACCACGACTTCAACCCCGTCTTTTCATCAAGCTACAGACACTTATGCGACGAATACGAAAAACAAATCAAAAAAACCCAAGACTTCCAGTCAAAAGCCGCCTTTACACACGCAAAAAAAAAAGACTCCGACTTCTTCGTAATAACCCTTTAAAAAAACAACTCCGCTTTCCTCACACTCTCCAGAGCTCCTAAAAGCACCGAAGACATAGAAGTATCCCTCGGACTTGCCCTGCAAAACAAAGCCAAAAGCAAAGGATTCAAAAAAGCGATTTTAGCAGACAGGCACAATTCAAAAGGCTACGCAGGCGGACACGTTGAAGCCGGTTCACCCGAGTTCTACGAACACTACGACGCGCTTGACAACCTTAAAACCACCGAAAAAGAACCGCTGAGCATAGGAGTAGCCGAACAAAAAGAAGTCAAAGGAATAAGCCTTGAACACGGAGTGGGAAAAGCAGGCGTAAAAGTAGCAGTAATAAAAACAGGAAAAAAAACCGCGTGCTTCGTGCTAATAGACGCAAACAACACACACCCAAACTTTCGAAGCCACCTGCTTGAAAGCCTCTCAAAATACTCTTTTAACTTCGCAGACGTTTTCACAACCGACACACACGCAGTAAACAGCATAAGCGGAATACACAACCCCCTTGGAACACGCCTAAAACCAAAAGACCTCGCCCCCACAATAAAAAAACTCGTTGACAACGCGCTGTCAAACATGCAAAAAAGCACTGCAAGCATTTCAACAAGCCGCGTGCGCCTGCGAGTACTAGGGGAAAAACGCTCCTCTGAAATGCTGTCAACAGTAAGCGCCATAGTCTCAGTAATAAAACTGCTCGCGCCGGCAATATTCATAGCCTCGATCCTAATCGCGGCAACAATAATAATATTCCTCGGACAAGTCCTAACCTAAAAAGTTTCTAAGCGCGCACTTCGCAGTTCATGTCAGCCTTGATTTCATCCACAGTCAAAGCACGACTGTAAATCTTAACTTCATCAATTGTGCCAAAGGGTTCGGTTCCTCCTCCAACGTTTCCAATGTAAGCAATATTTGAAGTAGACTGGACGCCTGCGGTTCCCATAAGTTCTCCATTTAGGTAGAACATTGTTTGACCACCTTGACCCACTGCTGCCAAATGGTGCCAGCCATCAGACAAGGTACTCGCGTCTAATTCCGCAACACCATTAAAACCAGCAACGCTTGTCCCAAAATAAGTGTCAGCAGGAGGGCAATTGATTACTGACACTGTGATTTGGTGGTCATCAGCGGGTCCAGGCCCACTAGTGAGCGTGTTCCAACAATTAACACCAATATTAAAAAGAGGAGACTTGAACCATGCCTCTATAGTCCACTCGGAGCCAGGATTGTCAGGAAGGTCTATTGTCGCAATAGACATTAAATCGCCTGATGCGAAGTCCCTTGCATTGCCTATTTTCCCACGTACTATTGTAGTCCCAGTTAGTATTCCGTCGTTACCGTTTCCCGACGAGTCCCCTGCAACTGTTCCGCTTTCCTCGTCAAAATGCCAGG
>JBHHTN010000111.1:0-2838 GCA_046753405.1 Candidatus Micrarchaeia archaeon
CGATAACCAAATCGTTTTCTTTGTTCGAAGTTGGGTCAACCGTGAACATAACGCCGCTTTTGTCGCTTTGCACCATTTTCTGCACAACCGCCGACAAACCCACCTTCAAGTGGTCAAAATTCTGCTCCTGACGATAATAAATGGCACGAGCTTCAAACAACGACGCCCAACACCTTCTCACAGCGCTAACCAATTGGTCGGCGCCTTTTACGTTCAGAAAAGTCTCTTGCTGCCCTGCAAAAGACGCTTCAGGCAAGTCCTCCGCCGTAGCACTGCTTCGAACAGCAACCAAAACTTCTTGTTCTTTGTTTGGAAAAAGCCCTGCCCCGCACAACTTGTTGTACGCGCGAACAACCTCCGCTCTCACGTCATTGGGAACCGGAACGTTTGTAATCGCCTTTTTAATTTTTTCACTTGCCTGCTGCAACGCCTCGGTATCCTGAACATCAAGACCGCTTAAAGCGCCGGCAATTGTTTTGTCCACGCCCGATTCTTTTATGAAAGAAAAATAAGCCTGGCTTGAAACAATGAAACCTCCTGGAATTGGAAAACCCGCGGAAGTCATTTCACCCAAATTAGCGCCCTTGCCACCTGCAATATCCAAACTGTCCTTTGAAAGCTCGTTAAACCAGTAAATACTTTTCATGCAAAAATTAATTGCACTTGATTAAAAAAGGCTTTTGTCAAGTCCGCAGAAAACAATAAACCTCACTAGAGGCGCACTTCGCAATTCATATCCGCCTTAATCTCATCCACACTCAAAGCACGACTGTAAATCTTAACTTCATCAATTGTGCCAAAAGGCTGGGTTCCAGACTGAAAGTTCCCAATGCTGACAACATCACTCGTAGACTGCCAGGCTGACGTGCCTACAAGTTCCCCGTCAATGTAAAACGCGGTTTGACCGCCCTGCCCAACCGCAGCCAAATGATGCCACCCATCAGACAAAGTGTCAGTATCAAAACCACTACTGAAAAAATATGGGAGTACTGTGTTAGAAAACGTTCCAAGAAAGCTCCCGCCACAGCGGTCAACTATAACTTGGTGATCGACGACGCCTCGAGTAAGCGTGTTATAACAAACAAAATCACTTGGAAACGGATACTTGAACCACGCTTCAATAGTCCACTGAGAACCAGGGTCATCAGGAAGGTCTATTACAGCAACGCTCATTCTGTCCGCCGAATTATCAAAGTTTCTTGCATTGCCTATTTTACCTTTAACAACGTCAACAGTTCCAATTATTGTCCCAAGATTTCCGTTTCCCGACGAGTCCCCTGCAACTGTTCCGCTTTCCTCGTCAAAATGCCAGGATGCAACCAAAGACTTGCTCCTCTCAAAAACCTCTGTTGACATGCATGCAACCAACTCGTGATGCTCAACATTCTGCTCAACAGCCTGAGAAGAACCAGTAGCCTGATTTTGAAGAACAACCACAATAACAGTTAAAACAAGCACTACTCCCGCAATCATCAAAACATACTCAAAAGAACCCTGACCGCGTCTTTCCATGAAAAATACTAAAGCTTGAAGGGTATTTAAAAGATGTTCACAACTTTGTTTCTTGAAAACAGACTTTTTTGAAAACTTTTTGTTTAACCCGCTCCCTTAAAAAATTTGACGGGTGTCGAAGTGTTTTTCGTCTTTTTGCAAAGCTTTTTATTGCTTTTACTGGTTTAAGGCTTTGTTGAATTTTTCCGCCTGCTTGGAAGTTATTATCAAATGGTTGAACAACTTAAAGTCAAAATTGCCGGAGAAATCGCGTTGTCCTCCGACCCCGGAGAAAGCATGAAGAAGTGGCGCGAGGTTTTCGGAGTATCGCAAACCGAATTGTCCGAGTACTTGAAAATTTCCCCCTCAACTATCAGCGACTATGAAAGCAATCGCCGAAAAAGTCCCGGCATCGCGATTATCCGCAGGTTTGTGGACGCGTTGTTTGAAATAGACATGACCAAAGGAGGCGAGTTGGTAAAACGCTTCCAGGAAGCCGAAGGCGCTCAAACTTTTTTTGACGCCATTGACTTTAAAAAAGCGGTTAACGCACAGGAGTTTTCCAAACTAATTGAAGCGCGCGCTGTTGCCAACACCGAAAAGCTTTCCTCAATCAACATTTTCGGGCTCACCATCTTGGACAGCTTGAAAATCATCCTCGAGCTTCCATACGAGTCTTTCATAAAAATTTATTCCACAACCACCCAGCGCGCTCTTATTTTCACGCAAACTGCAACAGGCAGAAGCCCTTTGGTCGCAGTGAGGGTTGCGCCGATAAAGCCCGCCGTGATAATTTTGCACGACTTGTTGGAAGTCGACAAGCTTGCAATTAAAATCGCCGAAAGCGAGGGCATTCCCCTTCTTTTAACGAACATGCCCATTGAAGAGTTGAAGAAAAAAGCAACTGAACTAAGCCAGTCCATGCAGGAAAAGAACAACAAGAAGTAACCGCTTTAAAGCCTCACGCAGTAAGTTGTGCGATACAATTTTTTTCCTTCCCTCATTCCGCTTTGTTTTCTTGAAGTTGCATACTTGAGTTTCAAACAGCCCAAAGCCTCGTGCGCCGCCTGCCTGCTTTCTATGAACAAATCAATCCCCTCTTTTTTTTCGTCGGTTTTGTTTATGAAGCTTTTGAAGCGCTTTACCGCTTTTTGAAGGTCTTGGCGCGCTCTTGCAACTTTAAGGCTGTTTCCGCGCAGTTGTATTATTGCCTCAAAATACCCCGAACTTTTTCGCAAGCACGCTGAACAAGAACTTTTTTTGAGTAGCAGCACTACTTGCGTTTTTTTCTCGATTTCTTTTCCGTTTATTTTCAAATGAAAATGTTTTTTGCAGCTCATTGACTCA
>JBHHTN010000112.1:0-2802 GCA_046753405.1 Candidatus Micrarchaeia archaeon
CGCGCCTGCCACTGAAATCTGACTTAAGGTTGTTGGCATAGCTCCGGCAAATCCTTCAAACGCCTTGTCAAAGAAAAAATCGTTGTCCACACTGAAAACAATAAGGGACAAAAACAAGGAAAAGAACATAAAAAACGTCAACGCGTTTCCTGTAACGTGCCAAGCAGTGGAAAGAGTTACCTCGGGCTTGCCAGTTGCAAAAAACGCGGCTACCCAAACCCCTATTGCCAAGCCCACAAAAGGAAGCAAAAGATTCGGAAAAACAAGTCCCATGATAAGAGCCGGAACAAGCGTTGAGGCCAAGACAAACAACGACTGAGTTTTTGACTTAGAACCGAAAGAGAAAAACGCGGCCAGCGCAAAAGACGCGGAAATGAACACCACAAACAAAATGAAGATTACGCTGTAAAGCCTTGGAAGCAAACGCGTTTGAATAAAAGCAATCTGCGAAAGCCACTCCGAAGACAACACTTCGGATTTTGCAAGCAAAAAAAGCGAGAAGGTAAAAATCAAAAACAGGATTACAAGAAAAGGAAGCTTCAACTTAAAGTGCGAGTCAAACTCAGGCATGGAAAATTGAAAAGAAATAGTCTTCGGCTGCGAAGACAAATGAGCCCCTTCCTTGGAATCATCCTTATGGGACTCCTTTTCCTTTTTTGAATCAACATCGGACGCCATGATGCAAAAACCCAGTAACCGACCTTAAACTAATTTTTATTTGTTGAAAATTAATGCAACGTGGTTTAAAAACTTTACAAACGCTTTCAAACCAAGCGTTCAACGCCTTCTTTGGTTACAACAACCGAGGTTTCTGCCTGCGACACAAAAGAACCTGGAACGTCGCGCAACAAAGGGTAACGCCTCAGCACTTTTTGCCTGCACAAATCCGACAACGCAAGGCTTATGGAACTTTCAGGCAAACCCGTTCTTGAAAGCCATCTTTGAGCAAAAGGAAGGGTTTTGAAGTTTTCAACAACAAACTGCAGCAACTTCCTTGAATTGGGAAGCCTCACCTGCGCAGAAGGATTCGCCAAAGCGTAAATCTGGCAAAACTCTCCTTCCCGCACAACGCCTTCTCCTGTTGACGCAAAAGGCTCAACCGCAAAAACGTCCCCTTCCTTCAAGACATAGTCCCCAGTTGGAACATTCGGAATCTCCTGACCTGCGTGAATCAAAAACTCGCCCAAGGCATGACCGCACAAATTGCGCACCGGCTTAAACCCGTCTGCAACAACAGCGTCTTGAATGGCTTTTCCAACACCCCGCACATTAACACCCGCCTTCATCGCCCTCAACGCGCTTTCAAGGGCTTTTTCACTTGACTTAGTCAAATCGGCGTGCTTGCCCGACGGATTAATGGAAAAAGCGCAGTCTGCAATGAAACCTTCAACGTGCACGCCAATGTCCGCCTTCAAAACATCGTCTTCTTTCAACACTGTTTCATCGCTTGACGAAGGAACATAATGCGCTGCAACCTCGTTCAAAGACAAGTTAACCGGAAAAGCCGGTTTTCCGCCCTTTGATTCAATCAATTTTTCAATTTCATCGCCTATTGAAAGAAGAGTCTGGCCAGCCTTGACAGTGGATTTGGCAAAATCACGGGCTTCCCGCGCAATTTTTCCCGCTTTGCGGAATTTTTCAAGTTCTTCATCGGAAAACATAAGGATGAAGAAAAGGAAAAACAGGCTTAAGAAACCTTTCGTCTACGCAACAACGCCAAAGCTATTGCCGCAAAAGCAGGAAGCAAAAGAAGCGAAAAGTCAGGAGCGCCCGTAGTTGTTTCAACGACAATTTGTTTTACAACACAAGTTTTTTCCTCAGCACCGGATGTAAACGTCAAAGTGTACGAACCGTTGACAACATTGCCAACATCAGCCGAAGAAACAGGCTCACTGCAAGACAAAGACACCACAGGCGTTCCCGGGCCTGAAACAACAATGCTGTCCACACACTTTGGAATTCCGTCAATAATCGCAGTTCCCTTAACAACAAAACTGTCTTCCACAACAATCCTGGGGCACTCCACGCTAATGGCGTTAACGCGTTCTCCAGTATCAGGAAGCGCGCAAGAAGCACTCAAAAAACAATTGGTGCAAGACTGCCAGCCGTACACTCCGCCAACCTCGCAAGGCTCGGAAACACCCGTAAAGCACTCGCTGGAAGCCTTCAAGAAACAGCCTCCCCAAGAGCCTACCGACTGGTCACTGTTGCAAACTCCTGTTTGCACTCCGCAAGCACTGCCTGCCTGCCCGCCTGCATCACAATCACGCGAAACTTCCTCGCTGGCAGCGTAAACCTCTCCGTTGAAAAAGCATGCAGGTTCAACACAGCCGTTGCCGCCGTTGTCCTCGCAAAAACCGTTTACACTGCAAGGAGTGCCTTCCGCAAGCCTGAAAAAGCCCCACTGACCAACACCCACGCACATAGGACCGTTTCTGCAATCACCATGCAAAACGTCATTAGTCGTCAAACCGTCGCTGTCACAAACACCCGCGCAACACTTGCCCGGAGTTCCGCCGCAATTGGAACCGTCAGCCAAATTAGTCCACGAAGTTGGATTAGAAGAATCACACCTCTGGCAAGCATTAGACGGATTCAACTCGCCGTTGGCATAAACTTCTCCGCCAATGAAACAAGTTCTGCAAGAACCGTCTTCGCAATAACCAACACTGCAAGAAGTGCCCTCAAGCAAATTGGTGCCAATGCACGAGCCGCCACCGCAAACATCCGACGTGCACTCGTTTCCATCGTCGCAGGGAACAGCGTTGTTGGAAAACACGCACGCTCCACCAGAACACGAGT
>JBHHTN010000113.1:0-2797 GCA_046753405.1 Candidatus Micrarchaeia archaeon
GATTTTCATCGGGCAAACAAAACTTAGTTATGTTGACAAAAGTTCTTTTATCTTTGTTTCCGCATTTGTCAGCGCCTTGGTGTTTGCCCGTTCATATGAATCGTAGTCTTTTTGCGATACTCGCCCTGTTAACAGGGATTTTTTAAGAAGTTTTTTGACGTTTTTCAAGCGTTCAAGTTCCATTTTCAAATCCTTTAACTTGCGCTTTTTGTCCACGGGCTCAAACACAAGGCTTGTTTTTTCAAGTTGAAAACGCGTTTTCAATTTTTCGTCCAGGTTTTCCTTTGACTGCCGGAACATTCCGCTTGCAAAAACGTGTGCAACTACAACGAACATTACAACGCCTAAAAGCACTATTACCGACCCGTAGGACGCGCCGAAAAAGCTGATGCTTCCGAACCGGCTGTAGAGCATGCCAAAGGCTGCGACTACCGCGCCTGTAACGGTCAAAAACTGCACTCCTTTCCAGAAAACAGCCTGGTTCATTAACCCAAAAAAAGAAATCCCCATAAGAATAAAAAAGAATTCTTTCTAAAAGGTTTACCGGAAAATGAATAAACTGTTGGCGTTGGCATTGATTTCCCTGCTTCTTTTGGGGTGTATTACAACTAAAGCCGACAAGGCAATGGCTTCTTTTGAAAAACTTCCCGAATACCAGTCTTTTGAAAGAAAGAATCCAAACAGCGCTGTTGGAGCGGTTTTCTTAAGCAGGCTTAAAATGTCCGAGGTTCCTGAAACGCCAAACGGAGACTGCCGAGACGACTTGTTTGCCAAAGAATACTACGAAATAAGCGCTAAAACCGGAAAAAAAGAGCTCAAGGCGTTCATTGACTACGATTCATCCAAAGTAGAATGCGTTGTTGAACAAAAAGTTTCAGCAGAGGAAAACGTTGAACCTTCAACCGAAGCAACTGAAATTCCACCCGAGGCAACTGTAGAACCTACTGCGACTCCTACAGCAGTTCCTACTGCAGCTCCTACGGCTGAACCAACGCCTGAGCCTACTGCAACGCCGACTCCTGAACCAACGCCTACTCCGTACAACCCGTTTGTTTGCTCGGACGGCACTACTGCGGGAGAATGCTCTAAAGTCACTAAGCCTTACTTTTGCGCGCCTGAAAACCCGCCAACGCTTATAAAACTTGAAGTCAAGTGCAGTTGAATAAAACAACCTTTTTATTCGTCTTTTTCGTCTTTTTTTCTTGAAAGATGTTCAAACGTTTTGCCTTGTTTTTAGCGCTGTTTTTTTCTTTGAGCGTAAGCGCGGATTCAACCGTTGTCATTGCAAGTGCCGACACTCATTTGAGTTCGGTTTACCCGTACAGCAACTTCGGGGGAAATTCCCAGGTTTACTTGAACTCGGACTCCATCAACTGGTCTTACGGAATATTACTTTTTGATTTTTCCGCTATTGCGTCGAATGCTCAAATTCAAGAAGCTTCGTTTAAGATGAACGCTGCTTACAGCATTCAAAACACGCTTTCGGTTACCAAGCTTTTGTTGACCAACTGGACTCAAAACAATGCAAACTGGTATTCGTATGATTCTGCCAACAATTGGACTAGTCCTGGCGCTTTAAGCGACACTGATTTTACAACGCGGGTCATGCTCACCGATCTTTGGAGCAACAACGACTGGGTTGAATTCAACGTTACTGACATGGTTGTGTCAGCTTTTGAAAACAATGAAACGTTGTTCAGCTTGTTTGTAAGCTTGGACGGGGGGCCTGACCAGTTTCTTTTTTATTCAAAAGAGCACTCTAATGCCTCTGCGCACCCGAGAATTGAATTAACTTTCCTTGTTCCCACTCCAACGCCAAGTCCCACTCCTAGTCCAACACCGTACCCTACGTTTACTCCAAGTCCCTCGCCAACACCATCTCCAACTCCTTCACCGACTCCTATTCCAACGCCTTATGAACCACCCGGAGGATACACGTTTACTCCAACTCCCACTGCGTCCCCAACGCCGTATCCAAGCCCGTCGTACACTGAAACTCCAACTCCATCGCCTTACCCAACGCCAACGTACACTTATAACGAAACGCTTACTCCGTCTCCCGTGCTCTCCGTAACCCCGTCTCCAACACCTACGACGCCTGAACCGTCTTGCCCGCCTTGCCAGAGTTCCGAGGCTTGCATTACTCCGACGCCGGAGCCAACGCCTTGCCCTTCAATAGGCGCACTTGAAAGCGGAGAATGCGTTTGCAACTGTCCTGCGTCTACTGAAAGCAGTTCAACCAATACGAACACAAATCAAGAGCGTTCTGTTCAAGTGGAGATTACAAGTGAAAGCGGCGACAAAATTTCGTCCGATGTTGTGAAAAACTCGGACGGAGAGTACGTTACGAGCTTGACTTGCAAGGAATCCGGAGAAGTAATGCGCGTTAGCTTGAAGTCGCAGGACTTGACTGCAAAAAGCGCGCCAGTTCAGGTTACTGCACTTGGCATTCCCCTGGATGTTCTTTTGATTACAATACTCATAGGAGTAGTATTGTTGCTTCTTCTGGCTTATTCTATTTACAGGAAAGTAGAGGCAAAAGACAGGCAGAAACAGTAGTTAAAAGTCACTTCTTTGCTTTTTCCACTTTTTTTGAAGGTTCAACAGTTTTTTTCAAGAACTTTGACTGTGTAAACAAAACCGCGCCGATTATAGCTGAAACGAGGATTATTACTACCAACAAGTAAAGCAGCAAGCGGTCTTGTTGTCTTCCTTGCACTTGCAATCGTTCTTGTTCTTCGGGGGTTAACTCTTCTCCTGTTGCACTTTGCCCGCTTTCAAGCGGTTCTCCAACTTG
>JBHHTN010000114.1:0-2795 GCA_046753405.1 Candidatus Micrarchaeia archaeon
AAGGGTTGGAAGAAGTTTGAAGTTCAGTAGATTCGGCTTGTCTACGTTCCTTTTTACTCTTTTTCTTTTGATGTTGCTGGGCAAAAACCTGTAAGTGGTAAGACTTGCATGAATGCTTTTTCTGGCGAGTTGAACGACTTTGTTTCCTTGTTGTTCGAGAGGCCGCTTAAAAAGAGCCGTAAGACAAGCGGTGGGGAAAGCGAGGTTGAACAGTCAAGCATTTCTTTGAATGAGGCAAAGGAGGCGGCTCAGGCAAAGGTTGCCTCACAGCTTGGCGTTTCAAAGGAAGCGGTTTCGATTTCCGCGGTGTCAAAGTTTTACGTTCCTTTTTACCGTGTTTGGGTTAATACCGCACTTGGCCAGTACAAGTTGGATGTTGACGGGTGTTTAGGCGCTCCGCTTGGCGTTGATGGGGTTGTTTCAAGGCAGAAGACTTGGAATGAGGAGACAAACGCTGCTTTGAATAAACTGAAGAGTCCGTCTGGCTGGGCGGACTTGTTTGGCAGGCTTTTTTCGAGCGCTGGCAAAAGCGGGAAGGATGCTGGCCCGTCTTTTTTGAAGTCAAAACCTGCTGTTTGGGGGATTTTGATTTTGTTCATTTTGTTGTTTTTTTCTTTGGGTTTCTTTGGCGGAGGGCAAAAAGAGGTTTCGTGTTCCTTGGACTCTGGGTTTGTAAAGCAGCGTTCGGTGTTCTTTTTTTTCAAGGAGGATTACGTTAGTCCTAAAAGCGTTGTTGGAAACCGTTCTTTGAAATTTGTGGAAGGGGTTTGCAGTTTGACTTCCAAATCGCGGGTTGAACAACCTGTTTGCGTTAGGCATTTTGTGAGGGCTGGCGACTCCTTGAAGGGTTCGAACAGTTCTTGCGCTGTTTTGCCTGCGTATGACTCGTCGGTTAATCAGACGATTTTGAAGAGTTTCAGGGTGGAGTGGGAGCAGAAGGGAACTTCGACGGCTTACGAGTATGAGTTTAGTGAGTGAGGCGTTTCAAAGTTTTTTTTCAAGTTCGCTTAGTGCTGCAAAGAGTGTTTGTGCTTCATCATCGCTTATTTTTGCGCGGTCGCAGATTCTTCTGAATGCAAGGGACACTTTTTTTGGTTGTTTTACGTTTTTCAGTTCGTTGGCTACTTTTTCGAATTTTTTTTCAAGAATTGTGCGCTTGCTTTTTAAAGCGGCTTGGTAAAACGTTTTGGGTTTTTTTGCTTTGTTTTTGAACAACTCGTACAAGACTATTGCAACTGCGTGCGAGAGGTTTAACACCGTGTGCATTTTGGATGAGGGAATGCACACCATCAAGTCGCACAAAGCGGTTGTTTTTTCGTCTAATCCCGCGCTTTCGCTTCCAAACAAAATCGCGGTTTTCTCGTTTTTTGACAAGTGTTTTGATAGTTCCGCAGTTGAAACGCATTTTTTCAGGGTTTTTTTGCGGTAGCGCGAGGTGCTGGCAGTGGTGCCTATTAGGGTTGTGCAGTCTTTGACTGCGTCTTCAACGCTTTGCACTACTTTTTCTTCGTTTAAGACTTCTTGGGAGTGTTTGGCGAATTTTACGGTGTCGCCGGTTATTTTGCATTTTGGCTGCACTATCCAAAGGTCCAAAAATCCGAAGTTTTTCATTGCCCTGGCAACGCTTCCAATGTTCCACGCGTGTTCGGGTTGCACTAAAACTACTCGAAGCATTTTAAAACCGCTTTTGAATAATTCTCTGTATGCGAAGATTTATTGCTTTAGCGCTTTTTTTCTCAGTGTTTTTTGCCGCTTTTTCAAGTGCTATTTCCAGTGAAGCTGCTAAAAACCTTGTGGAGGGCTACATTGAGGGAACTGATGAAGTGCTTGCCCTTGCTCCTTACAACTTGCAAAAGCCGCTGGAGTACAACGGGCGGAATTACTGGATGGTTTACCTGGGCTCCAGAAGCGCGCCTGCGGGGGTTTACTCTTTTAGTTTCACCAAGTTTTTGATTTCCGACGAGGGCACGGGAAGTCTTGTAAAAGACGAAGAGTTGTTAGAAACTTTTTTCCTTCATGATTACCAGTATGTGTTGGAACAGAATTACTTGACGCCGGAAAAGCTTTCTTTCGAGGACTTGTCGCTTTCTTTTGAAAACTTGCGGCGGACGATTGACAACGCTAAGCTTAATTTTGATTCTTTGAAAAACAGTGTTTCGGAAAGGGAGCACTCAGCGGTTTTGGACGATAGGATTGCGGCAATAGAGCAATTGTTGTTGGAGCTTTCGGACAGTGTTGACGTTGTAAAGGATTCCACTGTGCAAACGGGTTTGGAGTTTAAAACGCGTTTTTCCGAAGACGGCCAAATAGAAACTTACTCTCAGGCCGTGGAGCATTATAATTCGACTTTTGAGGCGTTGCTTGAATTTTTGGAGGCTTACGAGGCTTATGGGGATGAAGTCAAGCAACATGAAACGTTCACGCTTCTTTTGTCCGAGGAACAAGAGGTTTTGACGAGCATTTCAAACATTGAGCCTGAGGTGCAGTCTTTTCCTTTTTCAAAAGCTATTTTGCAGACGCGTGTTGCTGAGTACAACCGGCGTCTTTTGCTTGATTCGAAAGGCGCTTTGAAAGACGCGGTTTCAAACACGCTTTTTAGGATTGCTAAGTCGGATGCTACTGTTGTTTTTGAAAAGGTCAGAAGGCATGAAAACGGTTTGGTGGAAGGGGTGTTGTCTGAAATAGATGCAAGAAAGCGCGAGGTTGAGGAGATTTGCGATTTGAAGACTGAGGCGGACAACCTTAAGCGGACGTGGGCGCTTGTAACTGACGTCATGGTGGATAAGAAGAACACG
>JBHHTN010000115.1:0-2717 GCA_046753405.1 Candidatus Micrarchaeia archaeon
TTGCTTGAAATCTTGTTCTGTGTCTATCCTTGCGTTTTTTGAAATTGACGAGTGGTGAACTGCAACGCGTTCTTTTAGTTGGGGTATTTGAAACAGTTGTGCTGTGAGGCTTTCCGCGTTTGAACGCGTGTTTACAAACACGAGTGTTTTGCCGTGTGCTTCGATTAAATCTTTTATTCTTTTCACGCGCGCGGAGCTTGCCTGGTCGGTGAATGGAAACGCCACTGTTTGTTGTTTTTTCCCCGTCGGGGTTTCTATTGAAAGATTTATTTCTCGTTGGAGTGTCATTGTCGCAATTTTTGCGTTTGGTGAAATGAATCTGGATGCGTTTTTTGGGCAGCCTACTGTTGCCGACAGGCCTATTCGTTGTATTTTTTGTTTTGCTTTCAATTGCAGTCGTTCCAATGCAAGGGAGAGTTGCACGCCGCGCTTGTTTTGAATTAGGTCGTGTACTTCGTCAACCACGACAAAGCGCACGTTTCCAAGCGCGTTTTCGAAATGTTGGGACACTAAAAGCGCGTTTAAGCTTTCAGGGGTGGTGATTAAAAACCGCGGCGGGTTTTGGTTTTGTTTTTTTCTTTCCGTTTGGGTTGTGTCGCCGTGGCGCACTCCCAAAGTTATTCCTAGTTCTTCGCACCAATGCGTCATTCTAAGCAGCATGTCGCGGTTTAATGAGCGCAGCGGAGTTATGTAAAGCAATTGCACGCCTTGTTGGTTTTCTTCCGTTGCTTGAAGTAGTTTCGTCAATAGTGGGAGAACTGCTGCCTCGGTTTTTCCAAACCCCGTTGGCGCGATGACTAGGCAGTCGAATCCTTTTTCTATTATTGGTATCGCTGTTCGTTGAACTTCGGTTAAGTGAGTTATTCCTTTCTTCCTGCTTACTTCAAAAACTCGTTTTGCGTTGTCCATTTTTTGGTGTGGTGTTTGGTTGTTTGAAAAAACGGTTGGTTTTGTAAGCTCAGGAAATGTTTACTCCCAGGAGTTTAAGCACTATGAGCAGGCCAACGCCTGCAAGGCCAAGCACGCCGGAAACTGCTGTGGTGATAATGGTTATGGGTATTTCAAACCCGGCGTCTTTTCCAAGGAGGTTTATTGCCAAAAGCGCGATTACGCCTAGCACTGAGTTTATCAGAAAGTTTTTCAAAAAACGCATAATCAAGACCGTTGCGAAAATTGCAAGGATTGCAAACACTGCAAGTACGAGCATTGTTAGAATCGGCATTTGAAGCGCCATTTTAAATTCTCTTTTTTTATTTTAATTAAAAGGTTGTTTTTTAAGAGATATAAAACTTGCTTGTTAAAAAAAACGCGTGTGGCGCGAAGAATTTTTTTTTTGACTTCGGAATTTTGCAAAAAATGTTTTTTGAAACCAAACCGTTTGTTTTAAAAAGAGTTTATCTTAATTTTTTAAAATCATTTAGCGCGTTGCGGGGTGAAAATGAAACCTATGGCTGCAAAGAAGAAGAAAAAGAAAGCAAAGAAAAAGAAAGCAAAGAAAAAAGCCAAGAAAAAGAAGAGGCGCTAAATTCTTCTGACAGATTGAGCGTTTTTGTTTTGATGAAGTGTTTGACGCGTTGCGCGCGTCTTCTGCCGAAAAACTGAATTTTTTTCCTCTCCTTCCTTTTTATTTTTTTTTAATTGTTTCTCTGTTTTTCTTATCTGGAAATCAAAAACACTTAGCGATTAGCAGTACTGGGACCGCGGCGTTTTACAACTAGTTGTGGTTTGGTTCTTTGTTACTTTGCGGCCTTGTTGTTTTGCGTGGTTTTTGCTAGTGGTGGCGACGGTACCGGTAAGAGTAAGGTTGTTTTGCCGGTGTTGGTTCTTCTTCGGGCTCTTCTGGTTCGGCAAGCGGGGCGGTTGAGGATACTATGATTATTTTTTCAACTGCTTTCACGCTTTTGTAGAGAATTGTTTTTTCGCGGAAGATTCTTTTTGCTTCGTCCTTGGTGGTTAGTTTGATTGGTTCGAGTGTGAGGCGGACCAGCTCTCCTTTTTGAAGATCTATTATTATGTCGTATACTTTTCCGACGAATTGGGCGTTGTCGGTGTAAACGTCCATGCCCATTAACTGTGATGCTTTAATTGCCATTTTACGAATCACCTTGTTGGTGAATTTTTAAGGCGTGCGTTCTTTTTAAAAGCAACGCCAACGGCGCGTTTTAGACGGCGCGCAACTCAAGGGTTTTTTTAGTTTCGTTTAACACGTATGAGTAGTCCCGGTAGTGTGCAATGGCGTAAATGTTGACTTTGTAGTCTCCTGGCTTCGTGCGTTGGGTTCCGTACAAGGACACGCGGAGCTTCTTTGTTTCTCCTGCTTGTAAAAACCCGAGGCGTATTTCGCGTTGTTGGGAAAGCGCGCTTTGTTCGAAACCTATTGTTTTTGGAACCCGTACAACTATGGATGTTAAAACGTCTTTGGAAAACTTGTTGGAAACCTCTATGTCTAAGTCTACTGTGCCACTTGTAAAGCTTTGCAGGCGGTAGGGGTGCAAATTGCACTGCATTGAAAACATTGGCTTGTCTCGGGGGACTTCGCGTTTGCCGAAAAGCTCTTTGAAAAAACCCATTTTTTGCTTCAACTTTCTTTGGAGTTTTACAATTAAAAACACGACGATGCTTGGTGGTTTTCAACGGATTCTTACCCAGTTTTCCCACCAGTAAGAGTACTCGCGAAGCATCGTAGAAAAGGAAGCGCTTAACGCGTACGGCTTGCG
>JBHHTN010000116.1:0-2675 GCA_046753405.1 Candidatus Micrarchaeia archaeon
GCGGTCTTGCGGCCAACGCCCGGAAGTTCCAATAATGCCTTCAAGTTTTTCGGCACTTTTCCAGTGTATTTTTCTGCGATGATTTTGCTTACTTGTTTTATTCTCTTGGCTTTTTCTTTGTAAAACCCAGCGGGTTTTATCAACTTCTCTATTTCTTTCAAAGGGGCGTTTGCAAGTTTTTTCGCAGAGGGGTACTTTGAAAGCAAGGAGTTTGCCGCTTTTCGAGTGTTTTCGTCCCGCGTGCGCTGGGACAGAATTGTGGCAATCAAAATATCAAAGGCGTCTTTTTTTCTTGAGGCCAAAAGCGTTTTTTTCGTTACGCGTTTTTTCATCGCCTTCAAAAGCCTTACTGCTTTTTTGGTTTTCTTGTTCATTTGCCCCACCCGTTGTTTTAACTTTGTTTTTTGTTTAACTTTTGTGTGTCATGAAGAAACCTTTTCCGCTTGTTGTCACAGGAGGCACGTTTGACCGTTTGCACAAGGGCCACGAGGCGTTGCTTTCAACGGCTTTCAAAGTGGCCAGGCGCGTTGTAATCGGAGTTACCTCGCCTGCAATGGTTAGGCGCGAAAAGAAGGTTTTGCCTCTTGTTGTGCAGTCTTACGCTCAGAGGGTTTCAAACGTAAGGGCTTTTTTGAAACGGTTCGGGTTGTTAAAGCGTGCAAGAATCGTCAAGTTGAACGACGTGCACGGTCCTGCAAGGTGCGGGAAAAACATTGGTGCGGTTGTTGCCACTTCTGAAACGCGAAAGGGGGCTGTTGAAATAAACTGGTTGCGTAAAAAAAAGGGTTTGCAAAAACTGCAAATTGTTTTGTGTCCTTTTGTTTGCTCGCAGGACAAGCGCCATATTTCTTCAAAGCGCATTCGCCTTGGACAGTCCGACCGCAAAGGAAGGCTTTATGCTCGGGAGTTGGAGGCAAAAGCCTTTCTTCTTACTGATTTTGTTATTCCGCGTCTTCGCACTCCTTTGGGGCAATTGCTTAAGGGCGACGGCGCAAGGCGTGCGGCGCGTTTTATTGAAAAGGAGAATCCAACGAGGATTGTTGCAGTTGGCGACATCGCAGTGAAAAATTTGTCGGAGGCGTCTGTTCGAGTTGACGTTGCGGTTGCGGACTTGAAGACTCGCAGAAAAAAAGTTTTTTCGTCAACAGAAGAACTTGTCTTTAAGGGCCAAGAGGTTCGTGTGAGGAATCGACCCAGCAGGATTTCCGCGTCGCTGGTGCGCGCGTTGAAAAAAGCTTTGAAAGGCAAGCGAAAAACCTTGGTAAGGGTTTTTGGAGAAGAAGACTTGGCGGTTTTGCCCGCAGTTCTTCTTGCTCCGCTTAACTCCTTTGTTTTCTATGGCCAGATCGACAAGGGCTTGGTGTTGGTGCGAGTTACTGAGGAGTCAAAACAAAAAGTTCTCGGGCTTTTGCGTTCTTTCAGGAAGAGAACGCGTTGAAACTTTTTATCTTTGCAAGGCTTTCCACGAGTAGCACAAGAGGCATGCAAACAAGTATCCTGTGAGTATCCAGGCAATTGTTCCGACTATTATTTCAGGTAGGAGAATGTTGCTTGCTGCAATTATTTGCTCTTTGCTTCCGAGAATTCCAAGAGTCATGGAGTTTACCAGGTATCCGTACGCGTCGGGAAGAACTCTTGCGAAAACCACGTCTATTAAGTAGAAAGCTCCGAGGGCAAGGCCTATTTTAAGGCAGTTTATACCAAAACAACTTCTGTAAATTTTTTCCGGCTGTTTTTTTCTTGAAGTCATAATCGTTGATCAAAACCCCCAATTTTGCCAAAATTTTTTTTCGGCATTTAATTATTTGTAGTTGCTAAAGGTGGTTATAAATGCTTCGAAAAAGCGTTTTTTGAAAAAAAGGAGGGAGAGCCCAAAGGCGCTTTTACGATTGTGACAAGTCGTAGACTGCCTTTAGTGCTACTACTCCTGCTCCAGGACCTACGAATAACACTATGTTGCTTATAATGGGCACCGTAATTTCGTTCAACGGCAGGTTTCCAAGAACGTCTTTCAACGCTTCGGCAGCGCTTAAAAGCGCTATTGCAGCAACGAGGTATTTTATGATTTCTTTGTCGGTTATGTTAAGCAATCCGACTAAAAGACCAAGTACTCCTAATGCTGCGGCAACAATTGCGGCATCCCGCAATCCTGGTGCGGCGCCTGCTATTATTGCCAAGGCTATGCCAATAATGAAAGACCAGCTTCCTATTTTCGGTATCAATTCTCCCGCCAAAGCACTTCACCTCATAGGCCCCTTTTGAAAAAGGAGGCTTTAGAGAAATTTTCTCTTAAAGCACCAAAAACCAACTTCGTTTAAAAACGTTTTTGTGCTTTACGACAACCAAAGAAGGGTTTCTGTGGCGACGAGTTTTTTTTTGGAAGAAGGAGAAAGAGGGGGGTTTTCAGGCTTTTCGCTTCCACTTGGTTTTACTGTTTGAGTCTTCGAGTATTATTCCTTTTTCCAAGAGCGCTTTTCTTATTGCATCTGACAAAGCAAAGTTCTTTTTTTCTCGCGCCTCGTCGCGCTGTTTAACTTTATCGTGTATTTCCTCGTCGGTTATCTTGATTTTTTTGCCTGTTGCCTCGGGAATTCCAAGTATTCCAAGAAGTTCTAAAAGTGTTTTTTGGCACTCCCGTGTTGCAGCGTAGTTTTTTTCGCTTATGGCTTTTTGCG
>JBHHTN010000117.1:0-2673 GCA_046753405.1 Candidatus Micrarchaeia archaeon
AATGCGGTTATTGGGACAAAGTCACTCAGTAGGACAAATTGCAGAAAGAACGGGAAAGTCGTATTACACAATAGAAAGGCGAGTGTCCTTCTTAACCGAACTTACCGGACTGGACCGCAGACGTATTGCCATTAAATTTGGCGATGGAAAAAAACACGTTAACACGCCAGTTGAACTTAAATCAGACGAAAAGCAAGTCTTAAAAGCGATAATAAACGAAAAAGTCAAGAACGCTGAAATAAGCAAAGAAACCAAATTCAGCACAAACAAAGTGGATAAAATTCTAAAAAGAATACGAGAAAAAACCGGTATTGAGAATAATAATCAAGTAGCAGTAAATGCAATAGAGCTTCTGCTCGAGGATAGCCAAAAACAATGAAAAAAAGGATACAAGTAAAGTCGCTGGGGCCTTAACCCGACGTGAGTCAAAAAAAATGAATTTTGAAATCAAGGGTTTTTTGGAAAACACTTTGTTGGATTTTCCCGGAAAAATCGCGTCAGTAGTATTCACTCCGAAATGTAATTTCAAGTGTCCTTACTGTCAGAATCCTGCGTTGGTACTGCATCCTGAAAGCGAGCCGTCCGTTGACCCTTCTGAAATTCTGGATTACCTTGCAAAGCCGGATGTGAAAAAATGGGTGGACGGCGTGTGCGTTACAGGCGGCGAGCCCTGCCTGCAACAAGACTTGCCTTTGTTTTTGCGAGAGTTGAAGCAACTTGGGTACGCGGTAAAACTTGACACTAACGGTTCCAAACCCGCGATGCTTGAAGAACTGTTCAATAAAAAATTGTTGGATTACGTTGCAATGGACGTCAAAGCGCCTTTGGAGGAATACGACGAAGTGGCAAAAGCTGAAGTCAACAAGGAAGACCTTCAGAAAAGCGTGGATGTTATAAGAAAAAGCGGCGCGGATTACGAGTTTAGAACAACGGTTGTACCCGGCTTTTTCAACAAGCAGAAGGCGATGGCAATAGGGCAATGGCTTCAAGGTTCAAAGCGTTTTTTCCTTCAGCAGTTTAGAAGCGTTGTCACTTTGGATCCGTCCTTGCAAGGAAAAAGACACTTTCACAAAGACGAACTTGAAGAATTTCAAAAAACAATGCGGCCTTTCTTTGAAGAAGTTGGAGTAAGAGGCGCGTGAAAAAAAATGAAAAGGCGCAGAATTAAAATAAGCGAGTTTTTGAAGGCTCCGTCGAAAAAACTGGGGTTAAAGGGAATGCGGACAAGTTATTGCGCGTTGTACGCAAGACTTGCGGCAAAAGAACTTTTCGATCTTGAATACAAACCCGCTGACGCTTGGAAGTTTCACGAAGAAAACAAAGCTGTGTGGATGGACAAAAAAAACAGCAGCCCGTGGGAAAAAAAGCTTAAGCCGGGAAGAATAATAGGAATCAAATACCCTCTTAGCCAGCACAACGACGCGACCCGAGAATGGACGCATCTGGCATTATACCTGGGTGAAAAAAACAAGAAGAGCGTAATACTTCACATGCCTGCCGCACACCCAAAGTGCCAGTACCTCAAAGACTACTTGGGACTAGTCAAGGGAAAAGTGCGCGTTGTGTTTGACGCGAAAGGCCATTAAACCGCAAGTTTAAAAAGAATTTGAACACTGAAGTTAAATCAACAGAAAAAAAGGAGGGGTTGAATAAGAAAAGTGGCTAATATACTGATTTACAGCACTCAAACTTGCCCTTATTGCAAAATGGCAAAGGAGTATTTTGACAAAAACAACGTAAAATACAAAGATGTTGACGTTGGCGCCAACCCTGAAAAAGCAAAGGAAATGATGGACAAATCTGGACAAATGGGCGTTCCCGTAATTGACATCGACGGCACTATAATCGTAGGATTCGACGTTGAAAAAATAAAGCAAGCCCTTGGAACTAAATAAGAACAAGAGGAGTTTCAAGAAATGACCGTCGTTTCAACCACTCTTATTTGCCCTCACTGCAAAAAAGGGGACGAGGTTAAAATCGCTGAAAACGTTTGCCTTCACTTTCACAAGTGTTTGCATTGCGGAAAAATAATTCACGCGCCGCCTGGGAGCTGCTGTGTAATATGCGCTTACACCAAAAAACGATGCGCGGTGAGCATTAAAAGCGAAAAAAACGGCAAAGTAAAGCCCAGGTTCGTAGGCGAAGATGTGAATGAAATGGGAAAGGCACGCTTTGAAAAAAGTCAGACGGAGTTGTGAAAAGTGTACGATTTGATAATAATCGGCGCGGGTCCTGCAGGTCTTGCAGCAGCTGTTTACGCTGCAAGGCAAAAAATAAAGTTTGCGGTTATTGCAAAAAAAATCGGCGGGCAAACCGCCATGAGCTCTGATGTTGAAAACTATCTGGGTTTTCACCTTGTTTCAGGCGCGGAATTGATTTCAAAGTTTCAAGAGCATTTGAAAGACTACGACATAGAGTTGAAAACATCAGAGGTCACCTCGCTTGAAAAAAACGGCGATAACTTCATTGTAAGAACTCAAGAGGAGTCTTTTGAAACCAAAAGCGTTTTGGTTACCTCTGGAAAAGAGCCCCGCAAGCTCAGCGTTCCCGGAGAAAAAGAGTTCACAAGCAAAGGAGTAACTTACTGCGCTACTTGTGACGCCCCGTTATTCGGCGGAAAGGACGTTGCCGTAATCGGAGGAGGTAATGCCGGCTTTGAAACAGCAGCACAGC
>JBHHTN010000118.1:0-2672 GCA_046753405.1 Candidatus Micrarchaeia archaeon
AAAGAATTTCAAAAATTAGGGAAAACAGGGCAATAAAAAAAACTAAGAGAGAAGGTGAAGCTCTTAAGAAATATCTTTTGTCGTTGCATAACGCCGGAAAACTTACTCTTGCCAGGCGTACTTTGTTAAGGGAATTATCTGAAGGAAAACAAAAAGTTCACAGGCAACGCGTTTTGGAGCTTGCAGAGTGGCATTTGACTCAAGGCGGCCACCGTGATATTAGTGTGTTTAACCAGCATCCGCTTTTAGCGTTTCTTTATCCTTTTCAAGATAGCTTCAAAAAAACGACGCTCTTGAAACATTTGGCTTCAACGGCTAGGGGAAAAGACATTATTGCTTTGCCAGATGAAGCGGGTAGTGTTAGATTAAGAAAAGAAACAAACCCCAAAATAATTAAGAATTTTTTAAACGAAATAGAAAAAAAATAAAGTTCATATGTTTATGAATTAGAAGTTGTTGTTTTAAGGTGTTTTTTGATTGAAAAGGTATACCTAAACAAGGATAATGGCTTTATACGGCCTGTAGAGGCCAAATAAGGCATTTTAAGGAATTTTGAAAGAGGTGTTGTTGTAAATGGAAAGAAAAAAAAGTGTTTTAGCTAAAAGACGTGCAAAAAAATTAATTGATAACTTGGGAGCCATGTATGATCTGCGCATATTTTCTCCAGCACGACGCAATTTTCTCAGAAACCTAGCGTACAAAGGTTCAATTGGAGGCAAGGAAGCTAGAGTGTTGCAAAAACAACACAAAGAATGGGTAAAAAAACACGGCAGAACCGGAGCAGGCCTTTACATAGCTTGTATCGAGTCAGCCAAGAGCAGGTGGCCTCACCACGTTGATTATTCCAGGGAAAAAAGAGCTCGAATACCCGTTTATTAGCAAATGTCTTGGAAGGGAGCACATTGTCAAAGAAGAGCAAGACGGCTTTAAGTTAAAACAAGGAGTTGACAGGAAGGTTATATTGGATTTTTTAACTGATTTAGAGTCTTATCGCGCGCCTAAGCGAGCCTAAGTAGTAAGGGCTTAAAACGTTGTTTTTAACGTAATTAGGGGGGTTTGGACAATTTGACTGGAAGATTTCAAAAGCGTTTCGCAAAACTGGAGGACATTCGTTTTGTTTTAGAGAGGATGAATAAAGCCAAAACAAGCCACACAAAAGCTCTTTCAAAGGCGGGGTACGGAATTTTAGAGCATATTTCCACAAACGGTTCTTTAAAGGGTACCACTCACGTGTCAACTCTTTACAAGCACCTTGACGGCTTGATAAGAACGCGTCCTGTGGCAAGATTCATTGTAATAAGGGAGTTGATACAACACATGAACGGCTTGATTGAACTTGAAGGCGACACAGTTCGTTTTGCGCCGGGTGTTGACAAGCACAAAAAACACATACTGGGCTTCTTAAAAGAAAACAACATAAAGTTTTAGTTTCATATTCGTATGAACTAAAGACTATATGGGTTAACGTTCATATATTTATGTTTTTTTCTGTGAGTTTGATTTTTTTTCATATGAAGTTGGCTCTTACCCTGGCCCTCTTTGCAGGGAGGCTTAGACGTTCATATATTTAAGAAGTAGGGAATTGGTGATGAAGGTATGTAGTTCATGTTTATATGAACTAAAACAAAGATAAGAAAAACATGGTAAAACATTCATAAATATAAGAACGTAGGGGGTTTTTGAGGGTGAAATTATTAAGTGTTTTTTTGGTAGTTTTGGGTTTAATTCTGCTTCTTGGTTTGCTTTATTTTTTACTGATTTTTGCTATTCCGTTAATATTTTTACCATTGTTTTTGGCTGGTCTTGTTTTAGTGGCAGTAGTATTTTATGCTGCTAAAAAAGTTAATGAAAAAAAGCAAGAATAAAGTTCATATGATTATGAACTAAGGTTTTGAAGACGAATTAAACTTACCTTACTTTTAGTACTCTTTCTTTTTTGAAATCGTAGTATTTCGTTTTATTTGCGTTAAAGCATTTTTTGAAGTCGCGCAAGTCAAAGGTAACCAGTACTGCGTCGTTAACTTGGGCGTCGGCGACGATCAAGGAATCTCCTAAGCCTAACTTGCACTCAGCGTGATTTTTTCCAGCGGTTGAAAAAATAAGCTTCTGTTGCTCCATATTTGTTGAAATATTGGCTTTAATGGTCACTCCTGCGTGTGTTAGTTCGCCTAGCTTTGAATCAATTATACGGTGTTTTAATTTGCCTTTGTTCGCGTATCGCTTATGAAGCTGTTTTAACAGTTCTAATCGGGCAATAGCAGGGCAGATAATTGTAGTTTCCTTGCTTGATTGTTTTTCAATAAAGCGTTTTGCGTTTTTTATTGATTCTTGTGAGCTGTTTGGGCTGTCCAAATAAGCATCCAATACGCACGTGTCCAAAAAAAAGGTAGTAGGCATTAACTAAGCCGTAATTCGTTGAATTAAAAGAGCAGAACCCAGGTCAATTACTTTGACCTTTTTTTCATTTTTTAACTGAGGTATGTCCAACTTGCCTTTGTCAACTTTCGTCACTTTCGCAGACGGTTTTTTCTCTGCGTAAACCTCAAAACAAGAACCCGATTCCATTTTCCAAACAACACCCCTACGTAAATACATCAAGAAAAACCAAGTTAAAAAACATGCCTGTTTGACAAAAAGCCGTCCGCTTCCTAACTTCCATTAATTTTCTCTCT
>JBHHTN010000119.1:0-2650 GCA_046753405.1 Candidatus Micrarchaeia archaeon
TAGGGTTTTCCTAATGGTTTTTGTGAAAAAGTTAGAAAGAATTTCTTCCCTTATTTTTTTTGGGCCTTTGTTCTATTAAGATTTGCGGTTTTTCAGGTTACTGGGGAGACGAATACTACGGTGTCTCCGCGTAGGAGTACTGTTCCTATTTTGCGTTTTAGTTCTCCGCCTTTGAGTTCTTCGCCGTTTTCTACAACCAGGTTCATGTGGACGTCGAAGCTTGCGAGTGTTCCTCGGATTTCTACGTCTCCTTTGAGTTTTACTAGCACGTTTTTGTTTAGGGCGCTGTTTAGTATGTCGAACGGTCTTTTTTCTGTCACTTTGTTGAATTCCACCTCTTTTAAAAAAAAATCAAAAATTAGCTTTTTTTGCCTAATATTGCGTTTATTATTGATGTGAAGAATCCTTTTTTAACCTTTTTTTCTTCTTTGATTTTGCCTCCTTCTAGGAACATTGCTATTTTTTTGATTGCCGTGCTTGCTGGTGAGTGGGGTTTTGTTGTTATTACTAGTTGTTGGCTTGCGGTTGCGCGTCTTACTTCTATGTCGTCTGGGATTTCTGCTATTACTTTTGCGCCTAGTAGTGTTTCGATGTCTTCTTTTTTTACTTCTGCTGGGTCTTTCAGGACGCGGTTGGTGATTACTCCTATTACTTTTTTTCCTGTTTTGTCGGCGTAGTTTTTTACTTTGAGGGCGTCTGCGAGGGCTGCTGGTTCGGAGGTTGTGACTAGGAGAATTTCTTTGCTGCTTTTTATTGCTGCCTCTACTATTGAGTCGAGTCCTGGCGCGGTGTCTAGTAGTACGTAGTCCGCGCTTCCGGTTAATTCTTCTATTGAGCTTTCCAGGTGTTTTAAGTCGAGTCTTTTTACTTTTTCTGCGGATAGTCCGCTTGGCACGTATTTGAGTTTGCTTGGTCCTTCGTACATTGCGTCTTTGATGTTTGCCTCTCCCATTAGGACGTTGTGTAGGTTGATTGGTGCTCGACTGATTCCTAGCATTATGCTTATGTTTGCCATTGCTACGTCTGCGTCTACGACTACTGTTTTTTTTCCGCTTTGGGATAGGAGTAGTCCTAGGTTTGTGGCTATTGTGGTTTTGCCGACTCCTCCTTTTCCGCTTGTTATTGCTATGCTTCGCATTTTTTTGCTTGCTCCTGCACTTTCGCGGGTTGCCGCGAATGCGTTTAATCAGTTTTTATTTTCTTTGGGTTGTGTTATTTTTTCTTTTTTTTTGTTTTTGTCTTTGTCATTTGGCTTAGCAGGTCTTCCTCGTTTTCGCTTGTTTGTGTTGCTAGGTCTTCGGTCATTCGTTCTTCTTCGCGTTTGAGGTCTTCGAGTTTTAGTTTTTTTATTACGTCTCTTTTTGTTGTTTTCTTTTCTTGTTCTTTTATTTGTTCTTCGTAGAATGGGGAGAATTTTCCTACTTTGAATGATTTAAGGTCTTTTTCTGCGGGAACGAATATAGCGTTTTCGTTGAAGGCTAGGAATAGTTGTACTTGCTGGTTTGAAAGCTGGTATATGTCGATTACGCCTTTGCTTGCCGCGCTGGCGTTCATGGCGCGGGGGAAGGCTTCTTCGCCGTGAATGCTTTTGTTGTATTTGAAATATTCGTATACGCATGCTACTATTTTTCCGTTGTCGAATACTAATGTTCCTTCTTCGATTCCGCCTGTTCCCATTACGCTGATGCAGGCGTATCCGTTGAAGGCCTTGTTTTTTAATTCCGTGAGTAGTGCGACGAAGTCAACGGTGGCTACGTCTATTGTGCTTTTTACCGCGGTTCCCGGAGGAAAGTTTACTCCCATTTTATTTTTTTCACGTTTTTTTTCTGGCGTCTATTACTATGTCTGCCGAGTTTTTAATCGCGCTTGAAAAGTCCGGTTCGGCGCCTACGACTATTGTTTCTTTTCCGTGTTCTTTTGCCTTTGCCAGGACGGGTTTGAAGTCTGAGTCTCTGGATACTATGGCTATTGTTTGAATGTTTGCGCTGAAGCAGAATTCTACTGCTTCTGCTGCTAAGGCGACGTCGATGTCGCTTGGAATAATTACTACTTCGAAGCCTTGGTTTGTCACCGCTTCAATCAACTTGTCGGAGGCGTATTGGTCTAGGAATACTCTTGCGACTGTGAGCCTGCCGTGTTTTTCAAGTTTTTTTTTGATGTCTGAAAGGTTTACTCCCAGCTCTTTTCGGATCATGTTGGGCCCGTCTACGAAGCAGGCAATGTTTTTTTCTTTTTTTACGCCTAGTGCGAGTTTTACTTTTTCAAAAACCATTTTTTTTAAAATCCTCTTTTTTTTTAGAGTTTGTAGAACTGGCAAACGTTTGAGTCGATTGCTTCTTCGACTTTCTCAAACGAAGTTTTTTTTTGTCTTGCTATTTCTTCGTATACTTCGCGCACGTTTGCAGGCTCGTTTCGCCCTTTCCATAAAAATGGCGAGTCTGTTTCGCAAAACAAGCTTTCAATGGGCGTGCGCTTGATTATTTTTACTCTTGTTTTGCTTTTTAAGGTTGGTAGCGAAACCTTGAATTCGGCTTTTAAAACTTCGTTTAAGACTTGGTGTTTTAGAAAGCAGTGCATTACAACGCGTGCTTTGTACTTTGAAAGTATTTCAAGGCATTGTTTTTCTGCGCTTCTGGAGTGTACTACTCAT
>JBHHTN010000120.1:0-2617 GCA_046753405.1 Candidatus Micrarchaeia archaeon
TGGAAAGAAAACACGATTTGGTCTCTTATCGCTTGGACCGCATTGGCATTCCGTTGGTTGAAATTGCAACTGATGTTTCAATAAAAGACGGTTTGCATGCACGGGAGGTTGCCGAGAAAATTGGTTTGTTGTTTCGCAGTACTGGCAAGGTGCAGCGTGGCATTGGTACTATTAGGCAGGATCTTAATGTTTCTGTTGCAGGCGGCGCGCGTGTTGAAATCAAGGGCGCGCAGGAGCTTTCAGACTTGAAGGATTTAGTGGACGGTGAGGCAAAGCGCCAGGAGAATCTGGTTGCGTTGCGCGCGGAGTTGAAAAAGAAGGGAGTTAAGTTTGGCGAATTCGCATTTGTTGATTTGACTGGGATCTTCAAGAGAACCAAGCACACTATTTTGGCAAGGCAGATTGCGTCTCGTGGTGTTGTTTTTGGCTTGCGTTTGCCTGGCTTGGCGGGGTTTCTTGGTCGTGAATTGTTGCCGAATCATCGTTTTGGCACGGAGCTTGCAGGTTATGCAAAAGCGGTTGCAGGTGTTGGGGGTATTCTTCATTCTGATGAGGAGGCGAAGTTTCGTTTTTCTTCTGAAGAGCTTTTGGCCCTTGAGAAAGAGTTGTCGTGCAGGAAGTCTGATGCGTGGGTTTTGGTTGCCTCTGGTAAAGACCGGGCGTTGTCTGCGCTTAAAGTTGTTTTTGACCGTGCAAAACTTGTTTTGAAGGAGGTTCCCAAGGAGACAAGGCAGGCGCGTGGTGTTGTAAGTGTTTATTTGAGGCCGCTTCCTGGTGGCGCGCGGATGTATCCGGAAACGGATTTGCCGCGTGTTGTGATTGCAAGGGAGAGGATTGAATTATTGGAGAACAATTTGCCTTTGTCTTTGGAGGAAAAGGAGGGCAAGTTGGTGGATTTGGGTTTGAGCAGGGAGCTTGCTGGGAGAATGGCGCGTTCGTCACAGTTGGCTTTGTTTGAAGAGTTGTTGGCCTCGAAGGCCGAGCCTTCTTTTGTTGCAGGCGTGTTGCTTGAAAGTTTCACAAGTCTTCGTCGCAAGGGGGTTAACGTGGAAGGCGTTTCCAGGGAGTCGTTGCGCGAGTTGTTTGACTTTTTTGCAAAAGGGGTTATTGCAAAGGCGGGGGTTGAAGACGCGCTTGTGGGCCTTGCCAAGGGGCATTCGTTGAGGCACGTTGTTGAATTGAAGGGTTTGCGCAAGTTGTCGGTTAAGGAATTGAAGTCAGAGGTTGCTGAGCTGAAAAAGAAGGGCGTTGATGAGAAGCGTTTGTTTTCAGAGGCCATGCGTTTGTTTAGGACGCGTGCTGATGCGGGGGATGTTAAGGAAGCCTTGGGGATGAAGAAGGGTTTTATTTGACTTGGTTTTACTTTCGTTTGTAATGGGTTGTATGTAAAATGGCTGACTTTGATGATTTTGGGCAGCAGGAGGACGTTGAGGAAGAGCAGTCTTTTTCTGAGGGTGCTCGGGATGTGTCTGCTTCCGCTGCCGGCGCGGTGAAGAGGTTTGGCGTTGGAAAAATCATTGCAATTTTGCTTTTACTTTTGATTGTTTACGCGTTTTTTGAGTTGCCTAAACCTGTGAATGTTGAAGTGAGGGTGGTTGCCCGGGATTTTGGAGAGCCGGTTGTCGGCGTGTCTGGAACTGCTTTTTTTTCCGACTTTTTCGGTTCTAAAACGGTTACTGGTGTTGAAACTGATCTTGGCGTGTTGAAGTTCAAGGGGATTCCTACGAAGACTGACGTGCGTTTTAGTTTTCGCGCTGGGGGTTTTAAGGATGCATCCAAAACTTTTACTTTTAAAAGTGCTGGTTCCAGGAGCGAAGAGCTTGCAAGGAAGACTGACTTGGTTTTTTCGTCTAATCCTGCTTCGTCGAGTATTGGTCAGAGGTGTTCGATGAATTTGTTTGCGGAAGTTTCTAATCCGTCTGAGGAAGACTTGGAGGCTGAACTTGTTTCGGACTTTGGCGGGTTCACTGCGTTGTCGGGAAGGGTGACTGTTCCTGCGAGGGATAAGGTTGTTTACAATTTTAGCATTTCAAGTCACAGCGCGCAGAAAGGGGACGAGTTGTCTGGAGAGGTGAGAGTCAAGGGCACTGCCGAGTCTTTTGACTTGTCTTTTGTTGTTTCCGAGTCTCCGCGGATTGATTTTCAGAGCGACATTCGTTTTACTGAGAGGGAGCCTAAGGTGGTTGTCACGATTTCTAATCGCGGGGACTCCGAAGTTTTCAATGTTAAAGTGGTGCCGCAGGAGTCTGCAAAGGGCAAGGTGAATATTTTGCCTTTTGTTGGCCGTTCGTTGAAGAAGGGCAGCGACTTGAAGGTTTTGATTGAAAACACTGGTTTTTCTTCTGAGAGCGACAAGGGTTTGATTGACGTTTACGCGGATTGTGTTCCGCGTCGGCAGATTGAAGTTTCTTATAGTTGAATTGTTCCTTCTTTTGTTTTGCAAAAGCTTTTTGAATGCCTTTGCAGTCTTTTTGTTTTGAAATGGCTTACTTGGATTCAATGCTGCAGAAGACTAAGTCTGAGCAGGAGGCCGGCCAGCAGAAAAGGGGAGTTGTAGGTCGTTTGCCAGGTTCGGTCAAGGACCGTACGTTAGTTGAGTCTTATGGCGACGTGCGTG
>JBHHTN010000121.1:0-2600 GCA_046753405.1 Candidatus Micrarchaeia archaeon
GGGCGAAAAACCCTTTGAAAAAAGCTTCCAAAAATAAAACAAGCTCGTTCCAACCATCGCCAACACCGAGGAGGCCACAAAAACCGAAAACACAAACGGAAACCCTACAATGCTAACTGCGCCAATCGCATAAGAAAAATAATCCAAACCCATGAAATCCTGAAAGGCTCCGAGAAAACCAAGCGGGACAACCGGCAAAAGCAAGTGCAACCCAATAAACAAGAAAACATCCCCGCCGCCCAGCTGGCCGGTCTTATACAAAAGGTATCCGATCAAAAAAATCACTAAGGCTCCAAAGGCAGAAAAAACAATCAAGTCAAAGTCGTAAGACAAAAAAGCAAACAACAAACCCGCAAAACTCATGGTGAACATAAGCCGGTCGTTGATGTAACTGGTCAACGCGTCCTCATACGCTGCAAAAGCAGTTCCAAGCAACGCAACTACAACACGCAAAAACTCCAAGTTCAACTCTTGAACCAAAAAAAAACCCAACTCCCCCCGTCTATTGTCAACCAGTAAACCCTTTGAACTTAGGCATCATCTTCTGAAAATGCTTCATCATCCCCCGATTTCCACGCATGCCCTTCATCATCTTGTGAACGCGCTCAAAATTAGAAACCAACTCACGCACCGCATCCGGCTTCAAACCGGCCCCGCTTGCCACGCGCTCCTGCCTAGAGCGGTTCTTCATCAACTTGGTTTCCCTGCGTTCTTTGGGCGTCATGCTCAAAACAGCAGCTTCAAAACTCTTCATTTTCTCCTCGCTTTTTCCAACAAGTTCCTCTGGCAAGTCATAAACGCCCATCATCTGCATAATCTGCTTGAGCGGACCCATCTTCTTCATGGCCTTCATCTGAGTCAAAAACGTGTCAAAGTCAAGCTTTCCCTCCTCAAGCGCTTTTTGCAACTGCTCTTCCTTGTTCAACTCAGACACTTTTTCAAGCAAAGACTTCAAGTCGGGAAACCCAGACAGGCGGCCGACAAAACGCTTGGCATCAAAAACCTCCAAGGCATCCGGTTTTTCACCAACTCCAATAAACGTAACCCTGCTTTGACTTGAACAAACCGCGCTCAACGCTCCGCCCCCCTTGCCGCTTCCATCCATCTTGGTTACAACAACGCCGGAAACGCCGACCGCGTCGTTAAACTCTTTAGCCTGACGCCCCGCAACCTGCCCAATGTCCGCACTAACAACCAAAAATTTGTCGTTAGGCTTAAAGGCATCATTAACCCGCTTCAACTCCCCTGCAAGTTCCGCGTCAAACGCGCTTCTTCCTGCGGAGTCAAAAATCAAAACATCAAAATCAGTCAAGTGTTCAACGGCATAACTGGCAATCTTTGCAACGTCCTTTTCGCCTTTCTTGCCGTAAAACCCCGCGCCAACACTTTCGGCTATTTGCTGCAACTGCTCGAAAGCCGCAGGCCTGTGCACGTCGCCTGCAACCAACGCAACCTTCAAACCGCGCTTGGAGTAAAAACGAGCCAATTTTCCGCATGAACTTGTCTTGCCTGCACCGAAGAGGCCGAGCAACAAAATTCTCTGCTTTCCAACAACCGGTTCATAGACTTCCTGCCCACCTAAAAGACGGACTAACTCTTCGTACACGACTTTGACAACGCGCTCGCGCAAAGAAAGACCAGGGGGCAACTTTTCTTCAAGCGTCCTTTTCTCAATGTCTTTGGACAATTGCAAAACAAGCTTTACATTAACGTCGTTTGTGATAAGAACGCGTTGCAACTCGCGCACAAGCTCTTTAACCGCTTTTTCGTCAACCAACGCCGCGCCGGTAATCCTTGCAAGCGCCTTCCTGATGCCACCGCCCAAGTCCATTTTAAAAATCAGCGTTAATACTTTTGAAAAAGGAAGAATAAAAAACAAACTTCAGTCAAAAACCAAAGGAAGACCGGTTGCCTTTTTCAAGACTTTTTTCGAGTATTTAAAGTTCAAAAGCATGGCAAAACCTGCCAAAAGAGAAACCCAAAGCGAGTACGGAAACGCGAAGGCATGCACGAAGACAACAAGCAACGCTGCAATTGGAATGGCCATTCCCGTGTAAGATCCTTTTTCACTTTTTGTTTGCAAATTGAAAATTGCAAGCCGGACAACCCCCGCGCTCAAGAAAAACACTGCTATTGCCAGAGGAATCACGACAAACCCGTGGTCTGCCACAATCAAAGCAGCCGGTGCAACAGCAAAGGAAACCGTGTCGGCCAATGAATCCAATTCCCTGCCAAAATCGTTTGACGAGTTTTTTCCAATCAACCGCGCCACTTTGCCGTCCAAAAAATCAAGAGCAACCGCCAAAACCACCAAAAGCATGCCGGCTTCCCTTTCCCCGCGCAAAAACAAGAGCACTGCTAAAAAGCCTGCAAGGGCGTTTGCCAAAGTAAAGTAGTCCTTCAACTTCACCCAACGCAACTTAGGCGTGAAAAGTGCCATTTCCAAGAAATAATAGCTTTTTTGGAAGATTTAAATGGTTTCATCAACCTAAAAAATAAAACGACAAAAAACCAAAAAAAAGCGTTTTTGGCGGGCCTGTAACTCAGTCTGGCCTAGAGTGCCAGTCTTATACGACGCAAAAGCCACTTATTGACTTTTG
>JBHHTN010000122.1:0-2564 GCA_046753405.1 Candidatus Micrarchaeia archaeon
CTGAAAAGAGTATTTGCTGGACAAAAGCCTCAAAACTCCACACCAAAACAGTAAGAAGAAAAGTTTGCATCAAAAGAACCTTGTCTTTGGCGTAAATCTTTCGCATTTCTTCAAAAGACAAAGACGTTTTTTCAAGAGCCTTGTAAAAACCGGAAAGAAACGTCTTTTTCAAAAAAGAAAACAAACGCACGATTTTTACGCCGAAGCTTTTCTTGAATATTGCAGTGAAAAAGAAAATCGAAAGAAGAACCACTAAAAGCAAAGACGCGCCGGCTGCGGAAACTTGCTCTGCAAACAACAGGTTTATTCCAAGCAAAGCCACGCTTAAAAGAAAAAAGGTGTCAAAAGAACGCTCGATTAAAAGAGGCGCCAAAGGCTTTCCAAAACCCACTTTTGCCAGGCGCTTTATTATGTACGCGCGCAACAACTCGCCTGTTCCGGCAGGAAGGAACTCGTTTGCAAAAATACCTATTGAAAAAATTTGAGCTGATTTGACGGGTCCAAACTCGGTTTTTGAAATTTTTTTTAAAAACAAAGACTGACGCCACGACTTTACTGCAAATTCAACGATTGTAAAAAGCATAACAGCGGCAATCAACGTCAAGTTTGCAGTTGAAATTATTCGAAATACTTCGCTCCAGCCGACTTTTCCCCCGGCAAAAAGAAAAATGGCAACGCCAATTAAAAAAGGCAGGAACCGTTTCAGTTTAGCAAGTTTCACAAAAAACACTACTTTAAAAAAATCCTAAGTAAGAACTGCATTATGCCCTTTTGCCTTCAAAAAACTTCCGTACTTTTGATTCAACGTACTCCAAATGCGCTTTTGAAAGACCAGGGTACACGCCAATGAAAAAAGTATCGCTCATTATTTTGTCGGAATTTTTAAGCGAACCTGCAACTTTAAGACCGCGTTGCCTGTACGCGGGTTGCCTTGCAATGTTTCCTGCAAAAAGAAGGCGGGTTTCAATCAGATTTTCCTCAAGATGCATCGTGAATTCGCGGCGGGAAAAACCCGCGTTGTCTTTTATAGTCAAGGGGAAGGCAAACCAGCAGGGCTGTGCATTGTCAACACTTTCAGGCAAAATAAATTTCTCTGAATATTGCGCAAAAACATCGTACAAAAATTTGAAGTTTTCCCATCGCTTTTGCTTGAATTTCGGAAACTTTTTCAATTGCTCGACGCCTATTGCCGCCTGCAAGTCCGTTGGCTTCAAGTTGTAGCCCATGTTGTCGTAAATGTACCTGTGGTCGTACTGGATGCCGTCCACTTTGTATTCCAAACGTTTTTTGCATGCGCCGCTTTTGTCGGCGTTGCCCTTGCAAAAACACGCGCGGCCCCAATCACGAACCGACGTGGCGATGCCATCCAAAAGCGATTCGTCTGTGACAACTGCGCCGCCCTCGCCCAACGTAATGTGGTGCGCGGGATAAAAACTAAAGGTTCCAAAATCAGCGAAAGTGCCAACTGCCTTATTGTTGAAAGTTGAACCAAGAGCGTCACAGGCGTCTTCTATTACCAACAAATCGTGTTCTTGGGCTATTTCCATTACTCTTTTCATGTCAACAGGGTTTCCCAAGGTGTGCGGAAAAATCAAAAGACGCGTTTTGTCTGAAATTGCCCGTTCAGTCGCATCCAAGTCAAGATTGTAATTGCCTAGTTGTGAATCCACCAAAACGGGTTTGATGGAGTTTGCCAAAAGAGGGGAAAGCGTTGTTGGAAAAGTGCAAGACGGAGTAATCGCCTCGGAAGAAGGTTTTAACGCGCGTTTTCCAAGTTTGGCCGAACACAAGGAAGTTACTGCAACAAGGTTCGCCGAAGAACCCGAGTTTACAAGCAAAGAATGCTTGGTTTCAAGCATTTTGCAAAAGTTTTTTTCAAATTCCTCTCCGCACGGGCCTAAAGTAAGCCAAAAATCCAATGCCGATTCAACAAGGGCGTTTACTTCCTTTTCGTCAAAAACGCGGCCGGCATAATGAACCTTGGTTTTTCCCGCAACAAACTCGTTTTTGGAAAGTTCACAGTACTGTGAAACAAGTTTGTGTATTTCCCTGCGAATTGTTTCTTTAGTCATTTTCTCACTTAATTATTTTTCCCCGCTTGCCTGGAATCCGTTTTAAGGAAATTATTTTAACTCCGCCAATCAACTTCATTTTGTTCGTCTGACTAAAATTAAGCGTTTTACAGCTTTTAAATTACGAACTCTTCCTTGAATTTTTCAACTGACTTTTTTGCATTCAAAAGCCCGCCAAACTCGCTTTGGAACTTGTCAACCTTAAGCCCGCCTTTAAGCGGCCGCTTTGCAGACTGGTTCAAATCCGCTGTTGCAATTGGTTGGACTAAACCTTCGCTTAAGTTGAATTCTTTTGCAAGCATTTTTGCAAAGTCGGATTTTGACAAAACGCCGGTGCCCGCTAGGTTGTAAACCCCTTTTTTTGACGCTTGGCACAAGTCTGCAACCGCACTTGCAAGATTTTCAGCTAACGTGGGGTTTCCAAACTGATCCGACGGCACTTTGACCTGTTTGTTTTCCGACAAGCTTCGAACACGGCGCGCTGCAAAGTTT
>JBHHTN010000123.1:0-2459 GCA_046753405.1 Candidatus Micrarchaeia archaeon
TGAATTAGACGATTTTTTTTTTAGAGACCTGGAACTTCCAAAACCAAAATACAACCTTAAGGTGGGTTCAGTCTCCCATGCAAAAATGACTGCCAGGATTTTAGAAAGGCTGGAAGCGGTTTTGAAAAGGGAAAAACCAGATATACTTCTGGTTCAAGGGGACACAAACACGGTTATGGCCGGGGCTTTGTGCGCAAGTAAGCTTGGAATTACAGTTGGCCATGTTGAGGCGGGTTTGCGAAGTTATGACGCTTCAATGCCGGAGGAATTGAATCGCGTTGTAGCAGACCACTTGTCGGACTTTCTTTTTGCGCCAACTTTAAAGTCCAAGCAAAATCTTTTGAAGGAAGGAATTTCTTCCAAAAAGATTTTTGTAACCGGCAACAGCATTGTTGACGCGGTTTTGGCTAACATGAGGCTTTCGCGGAAAAAATCTAAGATATTATCCGGTTTTGGCTTGAAAAAAGGCGGTTTTATTCTTGCTACGGTTCACCGTCAGAAAAACACAGACGACAAGAAAAGGCTGAAGCAAATACTTTCCGGCCTTGTATCCGTCTCCGAGAAGTTTTCATTTCCGGTTATTTTTCCGATTCACCCCCGAACGAGGAAAATGATTGCAAGGTACGGGTTTTCAAAATTGCTTGGAAAACTGAGTGTTGTCCCGCCTTTGGGGTACTTTGATTTTCTTGTTCTTTTGGCAAATTGCAGGCTGGTTCTAACCGATTCTGGAGGAATACAAGAGGAAGCGTGCGTTTTGAAGGTTCCATGCGTTACTTTGCGTGATAACACTGAGCGTCCGGAAACAATTAAGGCGGGTTCAAACGTTCTTTGCGGAACTAATAAAAGTAAAATCATCTCTTGCGCGAGGAAAATGCTTGCAACGCCCCGGTCGTGGAAAAACCCGTTTGGTAACGGCCGCACGTCGCAAAAAATATTGTCGATTTTAAGGCGTTAGGTGTTTTTGTTGACGCGTTTTTTGGGTTCAATTGGTTCTGACAACCGGATTGCGCTTTTTATTTTCGTTCTGGTTTTATCAGTCTACGTTTTTTCGGCAGGCGGGCAATTGTATTCGTCCGATGTTATGATTGCCATTTCAGTTTCAAGCAATTTTTTTCACACTGGTTCTTTTGACATGTCAAAGCATCCTGTTGCACAAACGATTGGTTATTGCAAGACCAAGGAGTATTGTGCGGTTCCCCGCACGCTGGGCAGCGTTGCTTCTTTTTTGCCTTTTGTGTTTTTAGAGCAATTGCTTACTGATAATGGTCCTATTGTTTCGATTGAGGATGTAATTTTACGTTTTTGGCCAATTGATTTTGTCTACGGAACAATTTCATTGGCATTTTTGGCTTTTGTGTTCTTTTATTTTTGCCGGGAACTTGGAGCAAGCAAAAATCATGCCTTTGTGTTAACTTTGGCTTGCGCTTTTTCAACCATTGTCTGGACGTATGGAGAAACGCCGTTTAATTTAGTGTTATCAACTCCGTTATTGTTTTCAAGTATTTTTTTGGTTTTTCGCGCGTTCAAAAATAACTCTTCAAACGATCTTCTTTTGTCAGGATTAGTTACAGGATTGCTTGTTACAATGCGTTTTGATGGGATTTTGTTTGCATTTCTTCTTTTTTTGTTTGTTGCCTCTAAAACTTTCAAAAATAACAAAAAACTTTTGTTTTCCTGGCTTTCCCCTGTCTTGTTTTTCCTTTTAATTGTCGCAATTTACAATGCTTTTGTTTTTGGTTCTATTTTCAGTTTTGGATATGAAGGCAGCAATCTTGTTTTTGATGTTTCCCTGCTTTTTGAGGGGGTTTACGGACTTTTGTTCAGTCCCGGGGCCGGCTTGTTGTTTTTTTCACCGCTTTGTTTTTTTGGTTTGTTTTTCTTGTTTGATTTGTATAAAAAACATTCTGCTTTAGCTTTGTTGATTTTGTCGTTTTTTATTGTGCTTTTGCTATTTTACGGCGTGCAAAACTTTTGGCACGGCTGGCTTTCTTGGGGGCCGCGTTACCTTTTATCGGTAGTGCCACTCTTGCTTTTGCCACTTGCAGTTGTGTTTAAAATTAAATCGAAAAATGCGGCGTTCTTAGGCATTTTTTTACTGCTTGCACTTGCAGGTTTTCTGGTTGCGTTTCTGTCTGTTTCGGTGAATTGGGTAGCATCATACAATTATGCGGGGGGAATTTCTTCTTTGATTGAACCAGGCGAAATTGTTCCATCCAAGGCAATTTACGATTTTTCAAATTCGCAAATAAGCTATCACTGGCAGATTCTTACTGGACAGATTATGAACGAGTATGCAGACATATTTGATTTTTATCTTTACAGGGAGTTCGGGTTATTGTCTGTTTTGCTCTTGCTTTTTGTTGTGGCTGCGTCGTTTTTATATTTAAGACCCTTTGATAAAGTCAAGTAGTGGTGTTTTCTTTGGATTTTGGATTTTTGTCCGTTGTTTTCGTCTCGTT
>JBHHTN010000124.1:0-2382 GCA_046753405.1 Candidatus Micrarchaeia archaeon
ACGTGTTCCTGTCCAACAAGACTGCCAGAGGCCATGCAGCCCCCGTAAACAGCCTGAACATCTCTGCCTTCAAGGCCAGCGTCCTCAACTGCCCTCACCCCTGCCTCTCCAATAAGCTCCCTGAAACTAGTTGACCAATGCTCTCCAAATCCAGTCAGCCCGGCTCCAACAATCGAAACGCTTCTCATTTTCAAACACTCAATTCATTTTTTAGGAAAAAATGTCACAAACTCTTGATTTTTCTCCTGTGCTTTACATACATTCCATAGTCAATATACTCCTTTTCTTTGACCATTTCCAAAACACGCAGTTTAGCAGGAGGCCGCTTATTAGAAATCTCATCAGTAACAGTAAACGAAAACGCATCGCTTCCAGACCCGCTTCCATAAGAAACAGCCAACACTTTCTGATCGGGCTTTGCAACATCCAAAACACTGGCAAGTCCAATCATAGTAGCTCCACTATACGTGTTTCCAATAATCGGAGTAATCAAACCCTGTTTCAACGCGTCCAAGCCGACACCAAGCTTCTTAGCAGCCTTAAGCGGAAACTTCCCATTAGGCTGATGAAAAACAACAAAGTCATAGTCAGAAGGCCTATTGCCAAGCTTTTCCATCAAACCATTAGCAGCACCCAAAACATGCTTGAAATACGCTGGTTCGGCAGTAAAGCGACCGGCATGACGAGGAAACTCCGCATGCTGCCGCCTCCAAAAATCAGGAGTATCAGTAGTAAAAGAATAAGAGTCATCCAATTCAGCAACAACCTTTTTTGTTCCAACAAGCATTGCGCCAGCACCGCCGCCGGCACTAAACTCCAACGCGTCATTAGGCCTCCCTTGAGCAACGTCAGAGCCAACTGCCAAACCATACTTAACCATCCCGCTTGCACACAACCCCATGCAAACCTGCATTCCAACAGTACCCGCCTTGCACGCGAACTCCAAGTCAGCCGCAGTAAGAGAAGGACTCGCACCAATAGCCTCAGCAACAATAGTGGCAGTAGGCTTCACGGCATAAGGCTTGCTCTCACTCCCAACAAAAACAGCGCCAACCTCAGACGCGTCAACACCCGCAAGTTCAACAGCCCTAAGCGCGCTTTCAACCGCAAACGTAGCCGAATCCTCGTCAAAAGCGGCAACCGCCTTCTCCTGCAATCCAAGACCCTTTGAAATACGACTGCCGTCCTTGCCCCAAACGCGCGCAATCTCCTCAATCTTGATACGCAAACGAGGCACAAACGCGCCAAAGCCAACAATTCCAACCTTAGCCATTTTTGCAAACCAAAAAAAAAGTTTGATTAAAGATTCAAGGATTGGTGAGAAACTAAATTAAAAAACTTCGCTTTAAGCAGAAATTGAATTCGTCGAATGCCGAAGAGCCCTTGTTCCTATTGTGAACGTTGAAAAAACGGCTGTGAAAAACAAAACCAACAACGCAAACGCCACAGAACCAGCATTCCACGCAAAAATAATCAAGAACGTCTTCAAAGCCGCCGCGCCAAGCAAAAGCCCTGCAAAGAAAGTCAAACCCCTGAAAACCGAAAGCCCAACCGAATCAAGAGTTGCCAAAAACCCGTGAAAAAACCATTCAGCCAAAAAAATCAGAAAAGAATAACCAAAAAAGCCAACTGCAAAAAAGTAAAACAAACCCCTAACCTGCAACCCAAAAAAATCCGAAAACGGGTAAAAACCAACCATCAGCAACGCAAGCATAACGTCCCAATTCGAACGCAAATCAAGATAATCCAAAATCCCTCACTCCCTCAACTGCCGAGAAGGCTGCAAGCAAACTCGTCTTGGGATTGCTTGACACAACGTTTTCAACAATGCAATGCAAATGCCCAAAGTCTCCTTTTACAACAACTTCATGAGAATTCCGCTTAATGCCAGGGTCGGCTATTAGGCGCACCTTGGTAAGCCTGCCGCCTATTCCTGCCAAAGAAACCGCAGCCGCAACATTCGCATTCCTTGGAAATTTTACGACTGCCGCTTTCGCGGAACCCTCAAAAACAATTTTCGGCTTCTTCAAATTTTTAAACCCAAGTGCTTTGGCAGGCTTAGTCGTAGTCAAAACAACGCTTTTCAGTCGGCCAACACTTGCCGAACGCAAGGCATCCAAGCCCCCAACTGCCCCCGAGGGAACAATAAGTTTAACCCCTTTTTTTCTCGAGGCATCCTGCAAGTCATTAAACAATTTCTCGTCAAGCAAAGCACCGCAACTCAACACCAAAAGCGAAGCGCCGCATTCCAAAACCCGCCTACTGTAAGACCTAACAGCCTCCTGCGAAGCGGCTTCGACAACCAAATCCGGATTCAACTTCAAAAGCCCTTGCAAACTCCTTGCAAAAGCGGGTTTTTTCCTCAAACGCGAACACAATCTT
>JBHHTN010000125.1:0-2308 GCA_046753405.1 Candidatus Micrarchaeia archaeon
TTTTCAGATGACTGTTGAAATCAACGAAGTTGCAAAATTGAAGTTGAAGAACCCGGTTGTAATTGAGGGTTTTCCGGGAATCGGGATGATTGGCACAATCGGCGCGTCTTATTTGGCTGACCAGTTGAAAATGACGCTTGTGGGTTGTTTGTCAAGCAACGAGTTTCCGCCTGTTGCGGCAATTCACAATTACGTTCCGATGTCTCCTGCCCGCATTTATGCTTCAAAAGAGCATGACTTGATTGTTCTTTTTTCGGAATTCATTATTCCTGCGAACATCGTGTTCGAGCTTTCCAAGACGATCACGAGTTACGCCAGGCAGAACAACGCTAGGGCTATTTACTCTCTTGCAGGCATCGCGTCTCCAAAGCCCGGCGGCAAAATTTTCGGGGTTTCCAGTACTGCGGAAATGGCGGAGTTTTTGAAGTCCAAAGGCGTTGAGCTTGTAAAGGAAGGTGCTACTCAGGGTGTGAGCGGGGTTTTGATTGCAAAGTGTGCAAGTGAGAAGGTTCCGGCTGCAAACTTGATGGTGCAAACCAGTGCTCCTTTGGATCCTGCCGGAAGCGCTCGTTTGTTGGGAAAACTTTCGGAAATCACTGGCATTCCTATGGATACTGCTGCTTTGTCAAAGGAAGCCAAGAAAATTGAGGAAAAAATGAAGGTTGCCCTTGAAAAAATGAAGAATATGCACAAGGGCTACGAAGAGTTTGCCGACAACCCGATGTACGCGTGATGGGGGGGGTGAGGATAAAATTCGCAAGGTTTCGCCTGTGATTGAGCGGGCCAATTATTACTTGGATTTGTCTAAGAGTTCTGGGAATACTTATTTTGCGAGTTTTGCTGTTCGCCACTTTCTTGCAGGAGGAGACAGGCAGGGCTCTTTGAAGACTATCGAGTTTTTGAAAAGTCAATTCAATCATCCTTTGACGGAGTGGGAGGCTGTTAAAAAGCATATAAGCAAAGTTCCGAAGATTTTGAGACAGTGGTCTTGCAGCGAGCCTTTGCGGACGTTTTTATCTGAGGCAAAAGCGGAGCACGACAAGCAAAGTGAGACTGTGCAGGAAGTTGAAGCTTTGAGCCAGGCTATGGAAAGCGAGGTGGAGATTAAAGAACGGTTTGGTAAATTCTTTGGCGTTGAAAGAAACAAAACGGATAGCCTTGAAGCAACTGCTGCTGATTCCAAGGTTTTTCCCGCTTTTCAAAAAAAGTTTAGAGAAATTGATTTGAACTCGGAGAATAAAATTTACGCCAAGCTTGACCGGCTCATTAAGCAAGAGGTTAGCGAAGGTAGTCCCAGAAGCGACTTGGAGGATTTACGGTTTGCTTTGCTGTTGGATGGCTCTTTTTTGCAGGCTCTTGCCTTGGCGGGTTTGCATGAAAAAAAGAAAAAGTGATTTTTTTTTGAAAACTTTGCGCGAGGTTGGCGAAATAGGCGTTATCAAGCGGATTGAACGGTCTGTTAAGCGTCGGAACAGGAAAATGATTGCGGATTTTGGCGAAGACTCTGCAATATTCAAAGTTGGGAAAAGGTTTGTTGCAGTTAGTACGGACATGGGTGTTGCCGGCACTCACTTTGTTTCATCCAACGCGGAAAAAATCGGCAGTAAAATTGCGGTTGCTGCTAACACCGATTTGTTGGCAAAAGGCGCTTTGCCAAGGCTCATGTGGCTTGACATCGCTTTGCCTGCTAAAACTCCTGTTTTTTTTGTTGAAAAATTGTACAAAGGCGTTGACAGGCAACTTTCGTTGTTAGGCGCGTTTTTGGTTGGCGGTGACACAAACAATGCCGGAGAGTTTTGTTACTCGGCAACGGTGTTTGGAGAAGTTCAATTCAAGCCAATCTTGCGACGCAATGCCAAGGCAGGCGATGTTTTGGTTTTAAGCGGAGAGGTTGGAAGCGCTTCGGCAGGGCTTTTCTGCGTTTTGAACAAGAAGAAGTGCCCGAAAAAATTTTTTGACGCGCAAAACACGCCCGAATTAAACTTGAATTTCTGCAAAAAAGTCATGAAGTACGCCAACGCGGGGGTTGACGTGTCCGACGGCATGGCAAAGGAATTAAACGACGTAGCCAAACAAAGTGGGAAGAAGCTGGTCGTGGATTGGGACAAGATTCCTTTTGACAAACGGCTTGTTTCCTTGTGCAAGGAGAATGGTTGGAGTTTGGAAGACTTGTTGTTTCACCGTGGTGAAGACTACCAGGTGATTTATTCCGTGCCTGCTTCAAAGGCTGGCTTTGTTGAGCAGGCAGGTGGCGTAGTATTTGGACGGGTGCTAATTGCTAAGAAAAAAAGCGGTGTTGGGCTTTTCT
>JBHHTN010000126.1:0-2300 GCA_046753405.1 Candidatus Micrarchaeia archaeon
AACTCGTGGCTATTTAGGAACCCGTGGCCTTCAGGCCACGGAGGACGTCAGGGATGGTGGGAAGGTTTTTTTTTTGAATCAAGACGCATGTCGTAGTATTAATAAAAGTGTTTGTCTATTTTTTTATTTGGTGATGTTTTTTTGGCGGAACGTTTTGTTGACTCTTTTCGAGGTTTTCTTAAGAATACTCACAGGTTTCGGCTTTCAAGACAAATTGCCACCGGCCAAAAGGAAGCGCTTTTGATTCATCATTCCGAAAGAAAGAGTTTTAAGAAGTCTTTGGAGGCCTTGAAGGGTACTGATATCGGAAAGTTGGCTGACGTTGGTTTTGTTGTGAAGAAAACGGGAGGCGTTGCTTCTGTTACTTTTCACGGCTTGCAGTTGGGTTCAAAATCCGACAATAAACGCTTGATAGGCGTTGTAGGTGGGTTGAAAAAGTCGTTTGAAAAAATTGGCAAGGGCTATTGCGCGGGGGTTTCGGTTACGCCTCCTTACGCTATCGGAGAAATAGGTGCCGGGAGTAGAAACTTGAAATCGTTTCTTGAGCATTTACCTAAATTCGATGAAAAGAAGGATTTGCTTCACGTTGTAACCTTGCATTTTTCAATGCCTGAAAACGCGCCTGTTTTGACTGAGCTTGATAGGCTTAGCAGGTCTTGGCTTGTTCGCACAAGGAAAATTAAGCCAAAGAAATTTACTCATTTTTACGTTGAATAAAAAAAAGGGAAGTGCTTATTCCAGGAAGTCTTTTGCTGTTGGCCGATTTTCCGGTTCGCCTTTGCGTTTTCTGATGCTGGCAATTGTCGGTTCTTGCAAGTTGGTTGGAACCTTGTCGTATCCGTGGTACTCGTAGTACCAAGCGGCTCTTCCTTGCGTTGCGCCTCTTATGTCGCTTGCAAATCCGAACATGGTGGAAACTGGAACAATTGAGTTTACTATGATGCTTTCGCCGTCCTGCTGGATGTCTCCTACTTGTCCGCGGCGGCCTTGTATTTGGGAAATGATTCCGCTCATGTACTCGGCAGGCGAGGTTACTACGAGTTTTTGTTTTGGTTCAAGAAGTACTGTGTTTGCGTGCAGCATTCCTGCGTAAATGGGTCTTTTGACGGCTGGAATTATTTGCGCGGGGCCTCTGTGCGCGGGGTCGGTGTGGATTGTAGCGTCGGTTAGTTTGACTTTTACTCCTTTGCATTTTTCTTTTGCAAGGGGTCCTTCGCGTACTGCCTCTTTGAATGCTTGGTTTAAGAGTTCTTTGATGTCTTGCAGGTATTGGACTCCTTTGCTCATGTCCAAAAAAAGGTTGTTTCCTTCGACTTTCATGATGTTTTTGGACTCTTCGCGTGGAAGTCCCGCGTCCAAGAACGCGGTTGCCAATTCTTTTCCTTTCATGGTGTCGCTTATTTTTCCGTCTTCCAAGGCTTTTTGTACGCTTTCTTCCAAGGGTTCGACGATTATTTTGAACTTGTTGTGTTTGTTTGGGGACTTGCCTTCGAGTTCCGGTCCTTTGCCTGTGACTGTTTCCACGTATAAGACGATTGGGGGCGAGCTTGTGATGTCCACTCCGCGTTCATTTTTGATTTTGTATTCGATGATTTCAAGGTGTAGTTCTCCCATGCCGCTCATTAAGTGTTCTCCGGTGTCTTGGTTGATTGTTATTTTGATTGTGGGGTCTTCTTTTCCGATTTTTCGAAGGACTTCGATGAGTTTTACAAGATCGCGGGGGTTTTTGGCTTCGATGCTTTTTGTGACTACTGGTTCGGCGTGGTGCTTGATTTTTTCAAAGGGGTGTATTTCTCCTTCGGAGGCTGTTTCTCCTGCGTAAACGTCTTTTAAGCCTACAAGTGCTACGATGTTTCCTGCGGGCACTTCGTCTACGAGTACTCTGTCAGGTCCCATGTAAACTGCTACTTGTTGTACTTTTTCGGTTTTAAGCGTGCTTGCAAGGTATAACTCGCTTCCTTTTTTGATTGTTCCGGAGTATACTCTTCCTACTGCGACTTCGCCTGCGTGTTCGTCCATTTGAATTGCGGTTATCATGAAGCATGTTTTGCCTGTTTCGTCGCAGTTAATCATTGTCTTGCCTTCCGGTGAATCCGCGTCTCCGTGCCAGATGACTGGAATGCGGTATTTTTGTGATTCAAGCGGGTTTGGAAGGTGGTTTACCACCATTTCAAGGATTACGTCGCCCAACGGCGCTTTTTCTTGGAGGTCTGCGTGCTGGTTTTTTGAACAGGATTCGTATATTTCGTTGAAGGAAATTCCTTTTTGTTTCATGATGGGCGAGCTTACCGCCCATTTGT
>JBHHTN010000127.1:0-2252 GCA_046753405.1 Candidatus Micrarchaeia archaeon
AGTATTAATGTTTAAAAAAAAAAATAATACTCCTAAAATATATGCAGGTATAGCAAGCGACCCAGTAAACGACGCAATAGGCACTAATTGGTCTGCTATGAATACTAGCAGAAATCCTTGAATAAACATGAAAATACTTTCCTTATTGCTTACCATTTTTAAATCATCCCTAGTCCTTTTGCAATTAAAAACAACGCTATGGGAAAGCCTCCGACTCTCTAACCACCAATCCTGCTCCGCTCCTCTTGACGCATCAACTAATTTAGGCGGCGACAAAGGCGTTCCTAAAAACTTCATTTGCCATCCACCTTGAATTTTCTCGACGTGTTCAACACCAGCTTGCTTTTGTCAACCTGCCCTTCCAAATACTCCGGATGCTTTCCATCCGGGTAATAACCCGGCATTTCACAATCAGGGTTTTCACACGACCTCGCGCAACCCTCGCCCGGACGGTTAAAGCCGTGCTTCATAAGCGTCCACCCGCACAACGGGCACGACTCGCTCAGAATCAAGTCCTTGTTCCAAAGCCATAACTTAAAATTTCTCCAAACACCCATAATTTTTTTTCAACCCGGTTTTTTTTTCAATTGAATTGTCAGAAAAACAATTTTTTACACAACACCCGTTTTTTTCAAGTCCTCCCAATCAGCGTGTAACAAAAACTCAAGTTCGTCCGCTACCTTACTGTAAACTTCACTGTAATGGTTGTAATCCAACGCATTGAAAACATCTCCATGCTTCAAACACGCCTTGGCTTTGCTGTTTGTTTCCGCGGCATATTTTTTGTTGCGCCTCAAACGCGCGCGCAAAACCTTCTTAAAAACCTTCAAATCAATCATTTTTTCTTCCACTCGTTTACCGAAATCGCCGTAAGCAAAAACAGCGTGTTAAAAAACAAAATTAAATGCAACGCTTGAACCTGGTAGCCGAAACCTTCAATTATTCCATCGAAAAAAGCTTTTTCCTCGCTCCAAACATTACAACTCGCAACTCCCTTGAACTGCAAGTTGTCGAAGTAAACCTCTTGACTTCCCTCTCCGCCCAAGTACTCGCAAACCTTGACGTGCGCGTGTTCGTGTTGAACCGTTAAAACATAGTCTCCCGTGAAATAAACAAGCAAAAGCATGGCCGCAAACAACAAGTAAAGCTTCATTTCAAATTTTTTTTCCTCCCAAAAACAATTTCAAGCAAAACTCACTTTACTTTTTTTCCCTCTTGCGCGTTGTTCAGCTTAAAAACCTTTCTGTTAAAACCGCCGTTGCAAACCTTTAAAACCCCGCACTCTTCCAACAAGCACAAATCCAAATCCAGCTCTTGAAAACGAACCCTTTTTTTCAAATGCAAACACAAAAACTTCGCGTACTCCTTCTTCCCCTCAATTTTCTCGTTCTCCTTCAAAACCTGCAAGTGCGCGTTCAAACGCCCGCTTAAAATTTTATCCAAACTTTTCGAAGACACAGAAAAAACCATTTTTTTACCCTTTACTTTTTATCCGCTCCCCGAATCCTCGTATTAACGCCCCACAACCACATTAAAAAAAACAAGGCCGACAAAAGCTTCCAGAAAAAACAATCCTCCATTTAATTCTCAAACAACCTCGAAAACCATTGTTCCCGTTCCCTTCTTGCAAGTAACCCACAACTTCACGCCGGCAACCCGAAGTTTTTTAAACTCTTTGGTCGGCTTCGGACGCAAACCCTTGAAAAGCTTTGCCTGCCAAACAACCGTTGAAAAACTCATAAAACCCTTAAACGCAACGGCCTCATGCGGAACGGCAACGCCGTCAACAACTCCCCTGCTTCCCGCGCTTCTAATTGAAACCGTCGCGCCGTGCTCCGAAAAAAAGTTTACAAGCTCTTTTTCAAACCTGCGGCCTTTTTCATAGTTTGTCATTTTTTCAACAGCTTCGGCACAAACAAAAAAACCGCTGAAAGCCCGACTGCAACAAACAAGCCCGCAACAGGCGGCCAGTTGCTAAAAGGAAAGCCTTCAACCGTCGCCGCAAGCAAGGCAACAAGCCAGACAACGCCAACGGCGACATAACTCAAAACCATTAAAACCTCGTCTTTCTCTTTTTCAGGCGGTTTCGGAACCCCGCCAAACGCTTCCACGTTTTCATTCATTTTTTTATTTTTCACCACCTTGTTTTTTCTTCCATTTGTTTTCGCGCTTCGGCTTTTTTCGTTATTTTTTTGGAAAAACATTTTCCGCACAACACGCTTGAGTTGGGTAACAAAACTTTTTTTCCACAC
>JBHHTN010000128.1:0-2209 GCA_046753405.1 Candidatus Micrarchaeia archaeon
AATTGGAGTGGCGGATCGGCCGCGGGAACTTCTCCGCGTTTTGCCCAAAAGCAGCCTTGTGAAGACCAGATAGAAGAAGACGACGGTTAGAAGTATTAAAATGAACGTGTAGGCCAGTTCAATTTGCGATGCGGATATGTCCATTTCCTAAAAATAGAAGGTAAAAATCGTTTTTAAACATTAAACTTTAATGGTTGTCCTAACATTTTTCAAAAAAGGTAAAAAATTTGAAGATAACTTTCGTAAGTTCCGAATACAAGCAAAGCGGCGTAGGCTACGTCACCTACAACGCGTCGAGGGAACTGCAAAGCCTTGGCGTCACTGTAAAGGTTTTTGTAAGAAGCTCCGTCAAACCCTTAGAAAAACGCTTTGTCCAGGTAAAACCGCATGGGTTTTTCAAAAATAATTTGGCTTACCCTTTTTTTGTTGCAAAAATCATTGCAAATGAAAAGGCGGACCTCTGGCACGGAGACGTTGCCGAAACGGGCTTTGCTTGCAAAATTGCAGGAAAAAAACCCCTGGTTGTCTCGCTGCACGACATTGTACCGCTGCTTTCAAAGCACAAACACGAACGAAATCCCTTGTTCCGAGTCGCTTACAGAATATGGCTTAAGGAAATTTCAAGCTACGCAAAAGCCATAATTTTCGACAGCAAAAACGCAAAACGCGACGCAATCAAAGCGGGCCTTCCTAAAAAAAAGCTGTACGTTGTCTACGACGGGGTTGACCGCAAGCGCTTTTACCCAAGCGCCAAAAAAGGAAAAAAAGGAAAAATAATCATTTCCTACGCTGGAGGCTTTGGAAGACGAAAACGCATAGACCGGCTTGCGCATGCAATGGAAATCTTAAACAAAAGCAATCTCGAGGTTGAACTTCGCATTGCAGGAAAAGCAAACCAAACAGTAAAAAAACAGTTTTCAAAGCACAAAGTGAAAAACGTTAAATTCCTGGGTTTTGTTCCGGACAAAAAAATGCGCGATTTTTACGCCTCAAGCGACGTTTTTGCGTTCCCAAGCGACTACGAGGGCTTCGGACTGCCTGTTTTGGAGGCAATGGCATGCGGAGTGCCGGTTGTTGCAATAAACGCGTCTTCAATTCCCGAAGTAGTGAAAAACGCGGGAATTCTTTGCAAACCAGATGCAAAGGCCTTTGCAAATGCAATAATGCGCCTTGCAACAAACGAAAAACTAAGAAAAAAACTTTCAAAGAAAAGTATTGAGAGGTCCAAGCAATTCACATGGAAAAAAACGGCTGAAGAAATGCTTGAAATCTACAAAAAAGCAGTCAAGTCAGCCTAACAATTTCTCCGCACGCGGAAGGTCTTCCTTGTAAGTCAAGTTCAAGTATTCCCCTTTGAAAACCGCCGCGCCAACGCTTTGACCGCTTTCAATCAGTCTGCCTATCACGTCTGTTATTTCAACCTCGTTGCGCAAATTCGAAGGAGGCGTTTTTGCGATATAATCAAACACTTTTTTATCGAAAAAGTAAAAACCCATTCCGCAAAAATCGTTCAGCAACTGCTTTGGTTTTTCCACAACGCGCATGAGTCTAAGTCCGTCCAATTCAACGGCATAACTTCGTGTTATGTCCTCGGTGTTCTGCGTTCTCCAAACGCCGACTGCCTGATCCATTTCTTTGGGAAAATCAAAGTCCCCTTTGCAAAGGCAGTCTCCAAGAACGACTGCAAACTTGTCGCCTACCAAAGGCCTTGCAAGCTCGACTGCCTTTGCGATTCCGTTGAGTTTAGTCTGCTCGATGAAACTGCATTGAACACCCAATGTTTTTGCAAAGTCAACTACTTTCTGTTTTTGAAACCCCACTATAAAGACGAATTTATCGCAGTAATTCTTCCAGTATTCCACAACGTGCCAAAGCAAAGGCTTGCCGTTGACCTCAACAAGAACCTTCGGAGTTTCCTCGAATTCCTCTCCAAACCTTGTTCCGCGGCCCGCGCACAAAACCACGCACACCGGTCTTACGTTGCTCCAAATTTCCTTCAATTGCTCAAAACCTTAATCTTTGCAAATAATATCATAAACCACGAGAGTTTTCTTAAGAGTTTGCTCTTGCGCAAAAAGTTTTTCAAAATTTTCCTTGGCACGCCTTCCCAAAACGCGGGCCTTTGAAGGGTTGGAGAACACCTTGATAATTTTTTTTGCAAAATCAGATGAATCGCGAGGATTTGCAAGAAAACCGCTTTTGCCGTCTT
>JBHHTN010000129.1:0-2129 GCA_046753405.1 Candidatus Micrarchaeia archaeon
CAGGCGTCGGTTGCCTTTATTTGGGTGTCTGCGTCTAAGTCAAGTGCGTATACGCGCAGGTCTGGAAGGATTTTTTTGTTTGTTCCAAAAACGGTTTTGGACGGGCAGCGTAATGCTTTTGACTTTGATTTTTTGAAGTCTTGGAGTACTACGCAGCCTTTTTCGAGGAATTCGGCCAAGTCGTTTGCGGATAATTCCCTGGCAAAAACGCGTTTTCCGTTGTTGTGGTCGGTTGCTAAGGCGGTTGAAGAGAAAACTGAGAAAACTAGTATTGTTGTTAGTAAGAGGATTGCGGGTGTTACGTTTTTTTTCAAAGTTAGGACCCCTCGTTCAAAAATGCTTTTTGCATTGCTTGAACGCGTAGTATTTTTTTGGTAGGCGTTTTTTTTAAAGAATTGGGTTTTACCTACGAGTTTTTAAAGCGTTTTTGCGGGTTTGCCGTCTCCGTGTCTTAGCAGGATGTTTTCTCCGTCGAAGGCTTCTTTGCCTCGTAGGATTACTTTTTCTATTTTGCCTTGTACTTTGATTCCTTCAAAGGGCGTCCAATTGCAGGCCGAGTGCAGGTTGTCTGCTTTTATTTCGTGTTGTTTTTTTAAGTCTATTATTACCAGGTCGGCGTCTTTTCCTTGGGTTATTTCTCCTTTTGACTTTAAGTTGAATATTTCTGCTGGTTTTTGGCAGCAGGCTTGTACTACGCGGTTTAGGGTGATTTTGTGTTTGTTTACTGCTGAAAGCATTAAGGGCATTATTGTTTCTGTTCCGGGAACTCCGGAGGGTGCGTGCCAGTAGTTTTTTCTTTTTTCTTGTAATTCGTGGGGCGCGTGGTCTGAGGCGATGATGTCGATGTCGCCGTTTTTGAGCGCGTGCCATGTTGCTTCAACGTCGTTTTTTGACCGCAGCGGGGGGTTCGTTTTTCCGAGGTTTCCAAGGGTGTGGAGGTGTTTTTCTGTTAAAAACAGGTGGTGCGGTGCAACTTCGCAGGAAACTTTTGTTCCTTGTTTTTTTGCTTTTTTAATGAGTGCTATTTCGCTTTGCGTTGAAATGTGGCATAAGTGTATTTTGCGTTTTTCTTTTTTTGCAAGTGACAGTGCAAGGCTTGCGCCTGCTGCTGAGGCAGAGGGAGGGTGTATTTTGTTGTGTATGTTTACTGTTGCCTTTGGGAATTTTTCTTGGTATTCTTCGTGAAGGTGGTGAACGGCTTCTTCGTCTTCAGCGTGCACGCTAACTGGTTTTTTTGGGTTGAAGCTTGCAAAGTGGTGTTGAAGGGATTCTTCTTGGTAGAGCAGCAGGGGGCCTGTTGTTGAGCTCGTGTATGCTTTTAACGAGGCGACTGCGTGGTCTTTTCCTGCTTTTTTTGCTTCGGCGAAGTTTGAAAAACTGGCTCCGAAGTGGAACGCGTAGTCGCATACTGCGCGTCGGCGTGCGTTTTCTTTTTTGTCGAAAAAGCGGTGCACGTTGTCTTGGGGAGGGGTGTTGTTTGGCATGTCTATTATTGTTGTTACTCCGCCTGAGAGGGCGCTTGCTGTGCCGCTGTAGAAGTTTTCCGGAACTTTTTTTCCGGGGGGGTCGCGGAAGTGCACGTGTGAATCGATTAATCCCGGGAGGATTACAAGCCCGTTTGCGTTTATTTCTTTTTTGTTTTTTCTTGGAATGCTTTTTTTTACGCGTTTTATTTTTGAGCCTTCTATTTCGATGTCTGCCTTGAAGGTTTTTGTTGGCGTTGCAATTGTTCCGTTTCTTATTATCATTTTTTTTCTTTCCTTTGGTATTCTACTGCAAAGCTTACTTCTTTTGAACCTGTTTTTCGGTGCAAGAGTTTTATTTCGGGGTTTTTCGTTGTTTTTCTTCGTGCGTCTTTCAAAAGAAGGTTTGTTAGTTGTGTTAGGAATTCGCGGGAGTCGTGTCTGCTTGTTGCAAGAAGGAGGCTTGCTGAAACTTCGTAGTGTTTTTTTTCAGGGCGAATGTTGAGCGCGTAGCTTGAAAAATCGCCTTGTTCGTCTTGGCCCGAGAAGTAGTGCGTTGTGCTTCTTTGTTTTGTTTTTGTGACTACGCGGGCTTGTCCGAAGACTTTTTTTGCTTTTTCAGTCATTTGCAAGATGTCTGTTTTTTCCAAGGGCGAGTATTTGAAA
>JBHHTN010000130.1:0-2073 GCA_046753405.1 Candidatus Micrarchaeia archaeon
ATTCGGCGTTTGAACACGCTGAATCTTTGAAGATTCGCAACAGGGTTTACAACCGCACCTCCGACTACTTTTTCCTTAGGGGAAGGTTCAAGGGTATTCAGGAAAAGTTCGTTGCAACTGCTTCGGTTTCGCTTTTGCATTTAAAACGCGACGTTGACGGGATTCAGTACTTGATGGACCAATTGCGCGATTCAACTTCGCTTTCTTCCGCGCGTGAAATTGAAGGGCGCATCGACGTTTTGTTTGAGAACACAGGCGGGCAATTGGACTACCTTGAAGGCGTTTTTCCTTCTGTTTCAGAAGCGGTCGTTGCTCTTGAAAAAGCAAAAAGCGTTTCCCCCGAAGAAGTCGTTTTGCTGGAGGAAGAGTTGTTGTGGTACGAACAGGACATTGACGAGGGCAGAATGGTTGAAAAGTCAAATTTTGATTCTCTTGCAAGCCGTGCCGAGGAATTGTCGGCTGCTCCGTTTCCAACGGAGTTTTTTGCGGGAGCAGTGCTTTTGTTGTTGGGAGCCGTTCTGTTTTACAAGAAGGGTTTTTTGAAAAAAGGAATGTGATATGGGAGGAAAAAACACGGCAATCGTGTTTTTTTGTTACTAACCAGTAGTACTTTTTTAGAAACCTTTAAATAATTATACTGAGTAGTATCTCACCGTTTGAATTAGCGGTTTTTAAAATAAATTCTTTGGTGAAGGATTTTTTTAAATTTAAATTTGCAAGCTCAAAATTTTATGCTTGTTTTTTTGGAAGGGGGGATTGAACTTGAGTTCAGAGAATAGTCCGCACTATGCGTGTGGAAAAACCGTAAAGGTTTCGCAAGAGCAATGTTTTAATGCCGTAAAACCGGCGTTTGACCCGATTCGATTCGGCAAACTCTTTTTCTTCGCTTTGCTTTCGCTTTCCCTTCTTAGCGTGAGCTTTGCCGCCGCGTCCTTACAGCTTGCAGAAGACGACGGTTCAAGGGAAGGACTTACAACCGGTCCTTCTTCTGTGTTGGGTCCGGGGTACGAGTACGCGGTAAAACTTACTCCTTCTTATCCTGGAATGCTGGAAAGCGTTGATGCTCATGTCAGGAAAAAGCCGGGTTCAGGCGATGACTTCAGATGGCTTGGCGGTTTCCAAGACCTTTCGCACAGCATGACAAGCGGTCCTGTTTATGGAACTGACGCTGTTGGCACTTGGACTTGGAAGAACGCTGACCCTGTTGATATTGCGGTTAACTCCGCTTTTTTCGCATATGTTCAACTTGACAACTCGATTTATAATCCAAACCCAAACACTCTTACTGACCCCGCGCAGCTTGGAACTGACACTACTACTCCCAACAGCAAAAGCGAGAACCAGACTGGCAGCGGTTCTTGGGTTGTTGACTCTGATAGCAATTACATGATTCGCGCCAACATCAACTACTATCCCGTTGTTTCTGGTGCTGTTGTTTCTCCTTATTACGCGAGCACTCCTCCGACTGTTTCTGCAACTTGCACTGACTACGACGGCGAGGACATTGCAAGTGCTGCCTACAACTACGAGGGCTTTGCCCAGTTCCCAATGCTTGCAACTGACGGAACTTATGATTCTTCTACTGAAGCGGTTACTCAAAGTGCTGCATTCCCAGGAGCAATCACAGACGGTGCTACTACCATCAACGTGTCTTGTCGTGATGATTCCGGTTACTGGTCTGACCCGCAGGCTCAAGTGGCGGTTTTCATTGACCGCGTTGACCCGTCAACTACTGCTGCTTACTCGGGAACTTCCGGATGGTTTGGGTGGTTCACGTCAACTGTTTCAGTTACTTTGACTCCGTCTGACCCTGCTCCTTCCAGCGGAATCTACTTTACGTCCCACCAAGAAGACGCGCTTGGATGGGTAAATGGTACTGCTTACACGCTTACAACTGAAGGCGGTGTTACAAACTCGTATTACTCCGTTGACAACGCGGGCAACACCGAGCCTACTAATGTTGACGTAGTTTTGATTGACACTTCTGCGCCTACTGCGCCTACTTTGGTTTGGCCGCCGTTTGGCAGGTTTGACTCCGACGGAAACGTTTTGGTTTGGGCCGACCCGTGGTGG
>JBHHTN010000131.1:0-2040 GCA_046753405.1 Candidatus Micrarchaeia archaeon
GACAACTACTATGATTGCGGCAAGCGCTACAAGCGCAATAAGCAAATTGTTTTCAGAAGCCTTTGAACGGGACATTGAACAAACAATCAATTAGAAAAAAGGCGGGGCGTTTTTAAAGCTTTTTAATTAGGGGTTCAAAAAAAGGCGGCTGTTTAAAAAACAGTTTTTTGCTCTTTATTACCAGGAATCCAGCGTGCTCTGCTTTTTGCCTGTTTTCAATGAATCCGCGCTTACTCCGAACGCGCCGAGTAGTTTTAACACAGCCGGCAGAACCTGGTTGTTCACGTAATACTCCGAATCGTAGTCTTCTGCAAGCTCTAAAACTTGCGCTTTGTCTGAAATGGTTTTACCCTTTGAAGTTACAACGTACTGCACAAGCGCTCCTTCGGGAATCTTTTTTCCAGCTTGCCTCGCTTTTAAAACCGCGCTTACCTCGGGAGAAACGATTTCATAAGTCGAAGTCTTTTTTTGAAGCTGCGTCATTATGGCAACGTCTTCAAGGGCCACCTTCCCTTCTTGCAAGCTTTGCATTGCACCGCGAACCGTCAAAACCGCTTTTTCAACTGACCCGTCCTTAAGCAAAGCCTGCAATACTTCACGCTGGGTGTCTCTGGCAATATTGCTCCAATCGCGCCTTACAAGCTCAAAACCGCGTATTTTGACCTTGCCTTCCCGGTTTATCAACGCGTACTTTTTCTTTGCCCCTTCCTCTTTTTTTCCGGAGATTTTTTTACCGACGAAAATTCCCCGCGGGTACAAGTCTTCCAATTCCAACTCCATTCTTCCCGGCAACTCCTTGTTTATTTTTTTGCGGAAATCCAAAACGTCTTTGTCTTTCCCTTTTTCATACTGCAAAAAAACCGAGTCACTGTCACCGTACAAAACCTTGAACCCCTCTTTTTCCGCTTTTTCCATCGTGTCTTTTATGTAATGCCTCCCAAAAGCTGTTGTTGCCTCACCACAAAGCCTCGAATACCATCTCGAGCGCGGGTACGCCAGGTACCCGTAGAAGCTGTTGTGTAGACACATGCAACCAAAACCTCCCACAAAGTTCTCCGCATCCTTTACTGAAAGGTCGTAGACATAGCCACAAGACTCTTTGACTGGTTCAACACCAACGACTTCGTCAAGCGCCAAACTGCCCCTAAGAAAGTTCAACAGCCTTTCAATTTTTTCCGACTTGCCGATTTTAGAGCGATACTCTGAATAGAATTTCTTAAGATGCGACAAACTAATGTTAGCACCCATAGAAGAATAATAACGCGTTATCTTCGATTTCCGTATTTCTTCAGCTAACAAGCGGCCTGGCAAAGTGAAAGAAAAAGCACCAAATCTCTCGCGAGAAGTGTTGACAAAAACGTCTTCATTGACTACAATTCTGAAAAATTTTCCGTCTTTTTTAATAGAGACTGCACCAAAATCAAGCTGGTTCAAAAGCACTGTAAGAGACATTGCAAGTTTTTTACTTACCGTAGTGAAACGAGTGCGTTTGGCGTGTTTTTCAAAGTTGCCATCGCCTTGAAAATAAGCTTGGAGAAAATTACGCCTAAGCACATCAGAACACGAAAAAATTGCCGGCGGAACTTGTTTCTCAGCTGCGTTACAACCTGCTTCGAAAACAAACTTGCTAATTAGAAACGCAAGTTTATTGTTAATTTCAATTCTTTGTGTTGTTCTGGTAAGAGGCAAATCCAAGTTCTTTGCAGAAGCAAACATTTTTTTCAATATTTTCACATTGAAACTCGTAAGACCAACTCTATAACTATAACCGCCACTGCGATTTAGCCATTTCCTAGAGTAACCTTCACTTACATAAAAACCTAAAAAAGAAGCAATTTTAGAGTTCAACTTCAGAGAATTAGCTCGCCTGAAACCGTTCAGCGTTCCAATTTTGAAACCCTTGAAAAATACTGGCTTGAAATCCAGTACACATTCTCTGATTTTATTGAAAAACACAAAGTGTTCACGTTTGTTGCCATTATACTTCATTTTTGACAAAATGCTTGAAATGAAATGCGCGTACTGCCTGCCAAGCAAAGT
>JBHHTN010000132.1:0-2022 GCA_046753405.1 Candidatus Micrarchaeia archaeon
CGGAGCGCGCATCCAGCGCTCAAAAAACGCGTTACAAGTCGTTGGAGTTGGAGGCAAATTAAAACAGCCAACAACAAGGAACGCGATCAACGTTGGAAATGCCGGCGCAGTACTGCGACTACTTCTTGCAACCTGCTCTTTGCTTGAAAAATGCTCTTTTACAACAAACAATTGGAAGTCGCTTGGCACAAGGCCAAACAGAGACCTTCTAACTGCCCTTTCTCAATTAGGCGTAAAATCCACCTCCAGACACGGCAGGCTGCCAATAACAGTGTACGGCGGCCCAAAAAGATTACACGGAGGAAAAATCAAAGTAAGCGGTGAAACAAGCTCGCAATACGTGTCGGCCTTGCTTTTTCTTTCCCCTTTAATCGGAGAAAAAACAGACATCAAAGTAACAGGCAACTTGAAATCCCGTCCCGCAGTCAAAACAACACTGGATGTAATGAAAAAACTCGGCGTAAACGTGAAAGCTTCAAAAAACCTTACGAACTTTGAATTAAAACCTCAAAAATACAAAACTGGAAAGTTCGAAGTACCAGGCGACTTTCCCTCCGCCGCTGCCTTACTCTGCGCGGCAGCAGTAACAAAATCAAACGTAACCTTAAAACGCATGTTTGAAAGCAAGCAAGGAGAATCAAAAGTTGTAGACGTCTTGAAAAAAATGGGTGCAAACATTTCTTACAACAAGAAAAAAGGATTAGTGCAAATCAAAGGCGGCAAACAACTCAAATGCGTAACCTTTGACGGAGACGAGGCAACAGACGCAGTGCTCGCCATGGTGGCTGCAAGCGTTTTTGCCAAAGGAAAGTCAAGATTTTACAACATTGAAAACATAAGATTCAAAGAAAGCGACCGAATCTTTGACTTTTGCAAGGAATTGAAAAAAACAGGAGCAAACGTTTCCCCCAAAAAATCTGAAATAATCATTCGCGGAAAACCAGAAGGAGTAAAGGGAGGCTGCACAATCAACGCGCACCACGACCACAGAATAATCATGGCACTAACCATAGTTGGCTTGCGCGCAAAAAAAACCATTACAATAAAAAACATTGAACACGTTGCGAAAAGCTATCCAAACTTTTTTACAGACATGAAAAAACTCGGAGCAAAAATCAAGCTTTCAAAATGAAGCCTCTTTGGGCCTTATACAGTATGCTCAGCTTACCCAAAACAATAAATATTACGTTTTATTAAAATGTAATGCAGGGTGTTGTTTTGTGAAAAATGTTTGCGTGAGAATGGATTCCAACCAGTTGAAAAGGATAAAGCGTTTGGAAGACGAAAGCGGCCAGGACCGCTCTACAATTTTTAGAACAGTAGTGGATAAGGGCCTCAAACAGCTTTTTCTGGAAAAAGCCGTCAAAAAGTACGCCGACGGAGAGGTCTCCGCCTGGAAGGCGGCAGAACTTGCAGGAGTGCCCTTGCGAAGAATGCTTGACGAGCTTTCAAAGCGTTCGATTTCCCTTAAACTTTCAGATTCCACTGTAGTGGAAGAACTCTCTTAGAAGCCGAACAAATAGGAAGTTTACTGAAAAATGATTGTCTGCGACTCCTCTCCATTGATTTTGTTTGCAAGAATTCGCAGGCTTGACCTTCTCTTTGAATTGTTTGGGACTCCTTTGCTCGTCGAGGAAACAGTGCGCAAGGAAGTTGTGGACGCAGGACTGAAAGAAGGTTTTGCCGACGCAATTTTGCTTGAAGAATGCTTTAAGAAAGGCCTAATAAAAAGCGTCAAGGCTCGCGGCAAAAAACAAATTCGCGGCTTGCACGAGGGCGAAACAGCTTCCATCGCCTTGTGTCTTAAACACAAAAACTCTTTGTTTTTGGCGGACGAGCCGCTTGCCAGAGAAGTTGCCAAAGCAAAAGGAATAACAACGCACGGAACTCTTTTCGTGCTGTGGCAAAACGCGAAAAAGAAAAAAATCTCCAAAAAACAAGCCGTAAACCTTTTGAACAAGTTGTTGGACGCAGGGTACAGGCTTTCCGCACGACACTACGCACAATTCATCCAAAAAACTT
>JBHHTN010000133.1:0-1991 GCA_046753405.1 Candidatus Micrarchaeia archaeon
AGCAGAAGCATTTTGATGCTTTAAGCGTAGTTAGGCAGGCTTTGCAGGACAAGGGCGTGTTGGTGGAGGCGCCTTCAATTAAAATTGAAAAGCCAAAGGTTTTTGAGTTGAAGGCAAGGGATTCTTCGGAGTTAAGCGGAGGGGAGCATTCTGCTGTTTTGTCTGCTATGCGGGCTGAAAAAGAGTCGAAGTATTATTATTCAAGGCTTGCGGCAAAGTCCAAGGACTTTAAGGTAAAAGGGTTTTTTGAAGAGCTTGCTGGTTTTGAGCAAGGGCATTATGCTTTGTTGGACGGTTTGTTTGAACAATTGCTTTTTGTGCCTGAAATGGTGCTTGGGTAAACATTTAAATTTCCCCCAAAAGTTTATTCTTGTTATATTCGCGGGTGAATGATTGTAAAAATGCACAGAATGATTTGGCTTAAAATCGGGGGAAGAAGGCTTCATTTGTTTAAATTGCTTGGCGCGGTTTTCGGCTGGGCAGCTGCTTTGAAGTTGTTTGAAAGCGCTTACTTGATTTTCTTGGAAGTGTCCAAGTTGAAGGCGGCAATGGTTACTGCTTCTTTGGTTCAAGAGTTTTACGGTTGGAGCATGGATTCTGTTTCCCTTGTAGAGGGAGTGGTTGCTTACAACGTTTCTCTTCAGGATGTTTTGGGGGTCATGGCCGCGCCGGTTGCCAATCTCTTGTTCTGGTTCGGAGTTGTTTTTGTGGCAATAATGGTTTACCGCTCGGGAATCGTGTTTTTCCCGATTGAAGAGTACGACCAGCAGGTTCAAGAGCATCACCGTCACTTGATAAAGCACGCGGTGAAACACCACAAAAAGAAGAAGAAAAAGTAAAGCGTCTTCGCTTTTGTGTTGTCGCTTAAAGTTTGAGCGGGCTATTGTTCTAAAAGGCCGAGTGCTTTGAGTTTGTTCAGGTTTTGTATGATTTCTCTTTCTTTTCCGGCCATTTGTGCGAATATCTCTTCGTGTTGAAGGTGCCTTTCGCGTATTTTTATTTCTTTTTTTGTTTGGCCTCTTTTGATTTTTAGCAATAGGGTTGTTGCCGGTCCCGCGTTTGTTCCTACTTTGTCTCTTTCGACTTTTCTTCTTATTTTTAGGATGGCTTCTTTGAAGTCTTCGTCGTTTCGCATGCGGTTTTTTACTTTGGATAGGACGTACCATATGCGCGCGTGTTCGTTTGGAGCGCTTTTTGCGAATCTTGCTTTTGCCTTGATTTTTTCAATGTTTTCGTTGCTTATCTTGTTTGAATGCGTGTTTCTTATTATTTTGAGTGCGGGAAGTCCTTCGTCGCCTGCCTTTAGGATTGCGTTTAGGTGCCTTTTTTCTAGCTCGTAAAAGGGCGCTATTTGCTTTTGAAACGCTTCTTTGTATTCGGAGTGTATTTTCTTGTTGTATGCCTCTATTTTTTTGGACAAAACGGCGTGTTCTTTTGATTTTTTAATTAGTTTTTTTTCAAGTTTTTTCTTTTCCTGCTCTATTTTTTTAGGGTTAAGGCTTGTTGCTGGCTGTCTTCGAATGGTTGTTGAACTTGTCTTTATTTGCGGGGGGTTCACCCACATTCTTTCTGCTTGAAAAGCGGCGGTTAGTGCGATGGTTGCCGTTCCAAGGGCTAATAGTGCTTTTTTGTGTCGCTGTAAAAAAGTTTGCGGGTTTTTGGCTGTTTTTCTTTTCAAGTGGATAACGTTGCTCATGTTGTTCATTTTTCCCGTTTTTAGGAGATTTCTTTGAAGTCTTTTTTGTGTTCGGAGTTTGCTGCAAAGTCTTTTTGGCTTGCCTTCCACATCGACCCGTAGCGTGCTTTGAGTTGGTGTTCGATGTTTTTTCCGCGGGCCAAGGCTTTTTTCACGTGGTGTTCTTCTATTAATTCTGCTTTTTCGTGTTTTGCAATGTCGCCTGCAAGGCGTATTATTCCTCCTAAGTCTCGCAGGCGCAGGGTGAGGGAGTTTGCTTCTGAGTCTACTTCTTTTGCAACTCTTTTTGCCTCGA
>JBHHTN010000134.1:0-1912 GCA_046753405.1 Candidatus Micrarchaeia archaeon
CACCCCGTCGCCGCAAGAAACAGACACAGAACGCGCAGTAACAGAAGCCGCACTGCAAGAAGTTTGCCCTGCAGACGCCTTCACTGAAAAAGAACCCGAATGAGGATAATAACAATAAGCACTGCACGAACCCGCGTTTCCCTGACAGTTATACGCAGTTGAAAACCTTCCGTTCCCGCAATTTATTAAGATAAAGTCCAAAGAAGAGGCAAAACCAGCGTAATCAACAGTCACTTGAACTCTTCCAGGAGAACCCGCTTCAACCGAAAAAGGCGGAGAAACCGAAAGCGAACAAGAAGGGTTTTCAAAAGGAACAACCGTGGAACGCTCGGAAGGAGACAGCATAAGCTCGCAATTCCAACCCGCAGTCCACTTCAAGGCACTGGAAGAACCATAAGACGCTTCTCCGGCCCTGCACATTGGAACCTCGCCGGACGCACAAGCAATGTAACGACTGGCAGGACAATTCCACGGCTCCTGGCAATCCATCGTACCAGAGTTGTCGTTGTCAATGCCGTCAGTACAATAAACGCAAATGCTCCTTGCAAGATCACACCTTCCAAAAGGATTGTTGGAATCACAGTTTACTGCACCGTCACTCCTACAATCGCAATCAGAGTTAGACGCACAAGCAGACACGTCGAAGGAAAAAAAAGATATTGAAAACAAGGAGAAAAGAACAAAAGACAACAAAAAACGCTTTTCAACCACTAAAAACAAAACCCCTGCAAAAATGTAACTACTGACCAGTTATTAACTAATACTTTTTTTGATTTTTTATGTTTTTAAAAGCGTTGTTTGTAACTTAAAACTTTGCACTACAAGCCGCCATAAGCCGGTATGCAAGCTTTGCAGCAAGGTAATCCGGAGCCTTGAACCCGGCAATGGGAGACAACTCTACAACGTCCCCTGCAATAATCCTCTTTTTTTGGCCAACTGCCTTCAAGACTTCGGCAACCTGGCTGAAAAAAAGGCCTCCGGGCCCAGGGGTTCCAACTGCAGGCATTACCGACGAATCCAAGCAATCCAAGTCAAGCGAAACATAAACGTTTTCCGAAAGAGAAGAAATTACCCGTTCAACAACGCTTTCCAAACCTTCTTTTTCAACGTCTTTTTGGAAAAAAACAGGCAAAGACTCTTTTTTTATTAAATCGTGTTCTTCCCTGCTCAAAGACCTGACCCCCAAGCTCACCGTGTTCTTGCAGCAATCACGAATCCTCTTCAAAGCGCACGCGTGGGAAAAGTGCGAAAACTCGTATTCTTCCCTTAAATCCGCGTGCGCGTCAATGTGCAAAACGCTCAAAGAATCAGCAGCGTAAACGGCGTGCGAAGCGCGAACTGCCCCGATTGAAACCGAGTGCTCGCCTCCTAAAACAACCGGAACCTTCTTGTTCTCAAGCAAAAAAGAAACCTGTTTTTCAACTTCAGAAACAACTTGTTCAGGAGGAGTGTCCTTGGAAAAACACAACGGAGCAAGCGTGCTGACCCCGCATCTTGCAGGCTCTGATTCAAACTCGTAGTCGTACCACTCCAAAAAACGCGAGGCGTCAATGATTGCACCAGGCCCTCTCAACGTTCCCTTGCCATACGAGACCGTTCCCTCGTATTCAACGGGCAAAACCACGAACTTTGACGTCTCAAAAGAGGAAAAGTCCTCATCCAAAGCAGCGAAGTTCTTTGGACTTTTCAAAAAAGAAAGGTTCATTTTTCTTGACAAACTCCGGCTAATAAGAAATTGTTTTAAGCACAAGAGAATTAATAGAAGTTATGCCTCAAGCCCGCCAAGGCGTACTAACCGGAACAGAATCCAGCCCTACCTTGAACGCCGAAGGACACAGAATAGCACTTGACTGCAAAGGAAGAACCGCTTTCGTCTCCCACGCGCACCACGACCACGCAGGCGCCTTAACCG
>JBHHTN010000135.1:0-1858 GCA_046753405.1 Candidatus Micrarchaeia archaeon
GTGTAATCGGAAGGATGCTCGTCTTCGCCAAGGTTTTTGGGTACTTTTAGTTCAAGAATTATTACTTTGGGAGGCTTAAGACTGCGTTTGGAAAGATTAGCAGGGTTCCGACGGTCCCGTTTGGCGTGAAAATGTGTCATAAATTTATCTGAACAAAGCCAAACGAATTCGTTCTTAGGGTTTCCTGCGTCAAGTTTTGCCAGGCTTTTCAAAACTTTGAGAAACTCTTTTTTTTCTCCAAGCGATTTTTTTTCTTGAAAATTCGTCGAGCTTTCTTTTACGAAGTTCAAGGTACTTTAGTTCTCGAAAGGAACACAAGTTGCCTGACTTCAATATTTCTGGTAGTGACTCCAAATTTGCTCCGTGGTAAAATGACTGCATGACTAACCGGGGAGTCTTTTTGTTTATATATTTTTGCGGGTTTATTATGTTTTGAGTTGTTTTTTTTATATGATTAAACGGGAGTTTAGTAAGTTGGAGTGGAAAAAGCGCTTTGTTTATTTGAAAAGCGTTGTTTTTGACGAAGAAAACCTTGGGCAAAAAGGCGCGAAGTTTCAAATAGTAAAATTTCCTTCAGGTTCGCGTATTGGCCCTCATTATCACAAGAAAATTCGCGAAGTTTTTTTCGTTAAAAGCGGCAAGGGCACGTTTATTTTCAACGGGGAGGCTTCAAAGGCAAAAGAAGGGGATGTTTTTTTGTGCGAGCCGAATGACGTTCACGAGGTAATAAACAATTCAACTGAGGAATTTGTTTTTTTGATTTTCAAGACTAATGAGATGGAAGGCGACATTTTTTGGGTTAATGACGAAGACAAGAAGTTCAAGAGTTAACCACTGTTTTTTTAAGCACCGACTTTTTACTTTTATTTGTCAGTGGCAAGTTGATTTTGTGGGAGACTTCAAAGGGTGAACACGTCAAAGTCGTTGTTGTTTTTAGGCTTGCTTGCATTCTCACTTGTTTTGTACGGATGCGTTCAACAACCGGCTGAACAGGCGGAAATCGTGTGTGAACAGCCTTACATTCAAGTGGGTTTCGATTGTTGCCTTGACAAAGACGGCAACAAGGTTTGCGACAAGGACGAGGTGCCGATTCAAGGCAGTGTTGAAACTCCAGTTCCATCAGTTGCCACCGAAGTGCCGCAACCTGCTGTGTGCGGCAACACTTGCGCTTCAAACTACAACCAAAACCCTTATCCTGATTGCACTTGTGTTTTGGCTGCAACGCCTGTTCCACAATTAACTGCAACGCCCGTGGTTACTCTTCCCACGTCAACACCTTCTCCAACTCCTACGGCAACACCAATGCCAACACCTACGCCGACTTCGGAGCCCACTTTAAGCCCGACACCCGCGCCAACTCCTACTCCGACGCCTTCTCCTGTTCCGACCCCGTCTTTTTGCTCGGATTCTTCTTTTTCAACGTTAACAACGGCGTTGTTGTCCGCGTCAAATGATTGTCGCAGTACTCGAGTGGCTCGTCTTTGCACTGCTTGTCCGACGTGTTGCACTGGCGGAAATGCTGATACCGAGTACGTCCAGAGCCAGGATGCTGATTGTTACTCTTGTGCCAATTCGACTTATGGAGTTGCACGTGCTCGCGATTACTATGACCGCATGGGTTTGTATGAAAAGATTTGTTCTGATTGTCCTGCCATGGTAACCGCGTATTCGGTTGTGTTGAATTACTCGCGCGACAATTCCTGTTTGGTGTCCGACGGGTGGAAATTGTGCAAAGACGTCGAACTTGAAGAGTCGTCAAACCTTACTGCTTGCAACACTGATTACTCGGCGTTGTTGTCTGCCTCAAATGATTGTCGCAGTACTCGAGTGGCTCGTCTTTGCACTGCTTGTCCGACGT
>JBHHTN010000136.1:0-1765 GCA_046753405.1 Candidatus Micrarchaeia archaeon
GACTGCTTTTTTTTCTTCCTTGATTCTTCTTGTGTTTTTGCCATTGTTGCCTTACGTGCGGGCTTTGCGGGCGGGGGTTGTTGACTTCGACGTTTCCGACCGCAAAAAGCGCGGAGAGTTTTTTTCAGGTTGGATTCCGTTTGTTTTTCTGGCAAGCTTGTTCTACGCTTTTTTTAATGACAGGGCGATGCTTGCCTTGTCGCTTTCCTTTGCAGGCGTTTCCGCGTTGATGTATTTTTTCAACAAATTGCTCAAGCCAAGTTTACACATGTCTTCTTTTTCATCGGCAGTTGTAGCGTTATCTTTTGCCTTCAACGACTTGCCAATCGGAGTTTTACTGCTTGGTTTGCCGCTTGTTGCCTACCTGCGTTTGCGCCTCAAGGCACACGCGTTTTTAGAGGTTTTGTGGGGAACGCTCATAGGCGTTTTTGTAACCTTCCTTGTTTTCTCCGCTGTTTTGACGTGAAAATAAGGAGAGAGGGTTTAAAACTTTTGAATTGCTAAAAGTCTTTGTTGGATTTTTTATGATGAGAACGCATTACGCAAAAGACGTTTCGCCTGATTTGGATGGGAAAGAAGTAGCGCTTGCAGGCTGGGTGCACGAAATACGCGATTTAGGCGGTTTGAAGTTCGTTTTGTTGCGCGACAGGACGGGAATTGTTCAAATCACGCTGAAGAAAAAGGAAGCCGACCCCGCGTTAGTTGAATCAGTCAAGCACTTGGTAAAAGAAAACGCGGTTACCTGCGTTGGAGTTGTCAAATCCGCCAAGATTGCCCCGGGCGGTTTCGAAGTCGTCCCAAAGAGTATAAGCGTTGTAGGGCCTGTTCACGGAACTGTTCCCTTTGAAGTGACGGGAAAAGTGCCGGCTGACTTGGATGTTCGCCTTGACAAGCGTTTCATTGACTTGCGAAGACCGAAGACTACGGCGGTTTTCAAAGTCAAAAGTACGATTTTGCAGGCTTTCCGCGAAAAGCTTGTTGAAGACGACTTTGTGGAAATAAACCCGCCTTGTCTTGTGTCCACGAGCACCGAGGGCGGAACAGACCTTTTTCCGGTTGTGTACTTTGAAAAAGAAGCGTTTCTTGCTCAAAGCCCGCAGTTGTACAAACAGCTTGCGGTAATGGGCGGTTTGGATAAAGTCTTCATGGTTTCGCCTGTTTTCAGGGCGGAGAAGCATAACACCACCGCGCACTTGAATGAAATTATTCAAATGGACGCGGAAATGGGCTTTGCCGATTCAAACGACGCGTTGGATGAACTGGAAAAAGTGTTTTTGAACGTTTTGAAGAAAGTGAAGGACGATCACGCGGTTCAAATGGAGTTGTTAAAGCAAAAAATTGAAGTGCCCAAAAAAATAAAGCGCTTTACTTATAGTGACGTGGTTGACCAGTTGACTGGTGCGGGTTATCCTCTTGAGTGGGGAGAAGATTTTTCCAAAGAACAAGAAAAAAGCATGCCAACTGTGCTTGGCGAGGATTTGTTTATCATTACTGATTGGCCGACGAAAATCCGCGCGTTTTATTCAATGCCTAACGAGGATAATCCTGAAATTTGTCTTGCGTACGACTTGGTTTACAAGGGAATGGAAGTGGCCTCCGGCGCGCAGAGAATCCACGTTCCCGAGTTGTTGATAAAACAGCTTAAAGCCAAAGGCTTGCGGCCGGCAGTTTTCGAGAAGTACATTGACGCTTTTCGTTACGGCGCTGTTCCTCACGCGGGCTGGTCCATAGGCTTGGAGAGGGCAACTCAGCAAATTTGCGGTCT
>JBHHTN010000137.1:0-1731 GCA_046753405.1 Candidatus Micrarchaeia archaeon
GCAAATACTTGTCTTGAACGATGTTTTAGGCTTGTACGACAAGCTGTCTCCCAAGTTCGTTAAAAAATACGCGGATTTAGGCGTTGAAATGCAAAAGGCGGTTGAAAAATACAAAGAAGAAGTGTTGTCCGGCTCTTTTCCGGACAAGTCTCATTCATACGAGTGAAAAATCAAAAATGAACGTGATAGGAGTTGACGTTGGCGCGTCTTTTGCGGACGCTGTTTTGTTCAACGGAAAAAAAGTCTTGAAAACGGTAAGTGTTGAAAGGCGGAAACTCAAGTCGCTCAAAGGTTTTTTGCAAAAAAACTTTGACTTGAAAAAAATTGATGTAATAGCAGTAACCGGCGGGAGAAAGCTTTCTTTGAGGTTTGGAAAAATAAAAATGTCGCGCGTTGGTGAACTGCGGGCAATTTCAAGCGGCGCAAGTTTTTTGACGAAGAAAAAGCGTTTTTTGGCTGCAAACATTGGAACCGGAACTCCATTGGTCTTTGTTGAAGGCAAAAAGTGGAGGCATCTTGGAGGAACAGGAGTAGGCGGGGGAACGCTTGCCGGGCTTGGAAAACTTTTGTTGAATGCTTCGCCTTTGCAAGTGGAACGGCTCGCCTTGAAAGGTTCAAACACGCTTGATTTGTCGGTTGCCGACATAACCGGAGGAAAAATAGGAGTGGTTCCCGCAAGTTCAACGGCTTCAAACTACGGGAAACTAGCAACTGGCGGCCTTCGTCGCGTGCAAGTGAAAAAAGAAGACGTTGCGTGGAGTTTGTTGAACTTGGTTGCCGAAGTTGTTGCGCGCTTAAGCGTTCTTGCTTCCCGGCAGTGCGGCTGCAAAAAAGACATTGTTGTGACTGGGAGGGTTGCAGCGAATTCTTTGGTGAAAAAAAGGCTGCGAGCTGTTGCAAAAACTTTCGGGTGCAAAGTAATTGTTCCTAGAAACGCTCAGTTTGCAACTGCAATAGGCGCGGCAAGAAGCGTTTGATGCAAAACGCTTTTGGCTGCAGTTTAAGCAAGGTTTTATTCGGCGTTGGCGTGCTTGGTTTGTGCAGAAGTTTTCTGTTGTGTTGAAAAAAACACTTGGGTTCTCGAAGGAGGAGTAGACTTTGACTTATTGGAAGGTTTTACTTGCTGTTTTCGGGGTTGTTCCCGTGTTGATTCTGCTGTTTGCAAAGCAGCATATGCTTCTTGTTTTTTCTTTTTTTGTCTTGGTTTTGTTGCTGCGCCCTTTTTTGAAGCCTGCAATTGAAAGAGTGCCTTTCGGCCTTTTGTCAAAGTTTGTGTTTGTTGGCCTGGTTTTTGGCTTGATTGCAGAGGGCTTGGCTATTTTAGACAATCTTTCGTTGCCTTCCGAACAAATGCAGCTTTTTCATTCCGACGTGTTTCTTGACCTGGCCATAGGCGTAGGTTTTTACGCTTTCTGGGCGGTTGTCTGGTATTTTTTGCTTAAAAAATATGTCTTCAAAACTTTGGACGTGTTCGTTCTTGGAGGGTTATGGAGCGTTGTTGTAGAACAAAACGGTGCAATTTTTTTGTCGGTTTTTTCCGCGGGGTTGTTTGGTTGTCCACCCCAGAAGCCTGCTGGTAACGGTGATACCGAGGCAGTAGTGGAAGAAGAGGCAGTTGAAGAGGTGGAAGCTCCTGCTACTGAACCCGAAGAAGCTCCTGATGATCAGGGCGAGCAGCCACAGCAAGAAACTCAATAACTACTAAAAAGGGTTATTGCTGATTTCTAGTTT
>JBHHTN010000138.1:0-1664 GCA_046753405.1 Candidatus Micrarchaeia archaeon
ACTGGTTTGTCGAGGCTTTCTGCAAGTTGCAAAAAGGCTTCAAAGGCTTTTTTTTGAATTTTTTGGTCTTCTGGTTTTTCAAAGTGATAAAAGTCTAAGCCTGTTTCGCCGATTCCTACTATGTTGTTTTTGTTGGATTCTATGAAGCGTAATTCTTCGTCAAGGGATTCTTTTGCTTGTGGGGCAAAATGGGGGCTGAGGGACAGCACTGCTTTGAAAAAATTGCTTCCGATTTTTTTTTGCATCGCCAGCACTTTGCGGTTGTCGGAGGGCTTGTTTCCGGCGTTGACAACTGCCTTTACGCCTGCTTTTTTTGCATTCTCTATGACTTGGGGTAGGTCTTTGTCGAAGGCGGGGTATTCTAGGTGGCAGTGTGAGTCGATCATTTTTTTTTCAAAACTCTTCTTTTATCCGAATGGGTTTTAAAGGAATAATGCCCTAAAAAACAACGTTGAACGGTTTTTATCTTTTTTTTTGGGGGAAAGAGTGTTTTGTGTGTTTCTTGTTTTTTAAGAGGTGTTTTGAAGGCAAATGAGCGGTAATGACCGGGTTTTTGGCACGATGGCGGATTTGAAGGTTGGAAAGTACGTGATCATTGAAGACGAGCCTTGTCGTGTTATCAGCGTTGACAAAAGCAAGCCGGGAAAGCACGGCGCTGCCAAGATGAAGGTTGAAGCGGTTGGCTTGTTTGACAGTGGAAAGCGTGGTTTGATGAAGCCGGCTGACGCCGACGTTGAAATTCCTATTATTGAGCGCAAGAGGGCTCAGGTGATCAGTGTGTCGGGTACGTCTGCGCAGTTAATGGATTTGGAGTCTTACGATACTTTTGAAGTGTCGATTCCCCAGGAAATGCAGGGAGAAGCTGAAAGCGGGAAGGAAATTCAGTACATTCATACTATGGGCAGAAAGTTGTTGCTCAAACTCACGCAAGGCGCGTGAAAAAAAAACCAAGAGAGGGTTTTACTGTTTTTTGGCAAACTTAAAAACAAGCCGCGGGCTTAAACTTTATTCTCTAAAAAAAGGGCTTGTAGCTCAGCTTGGATAGAGCGGCAAAAAAAAAGATTTTTTTTCCGTAAGCCTTCTAAGCTGACGGTCGAGGGTTCAAATCCCTCCAGGCCCGTTTTTTTGCAATTTTTGCGAAGGGGTTATATACCAGGATTGTTATATGAGGGATATATATTCAAACCGAATTTAGAGTTGTTTTTTAAGAAAAATGGCTAAAATTAGTTCTAGCAATTTTGATCTTCTTGTAGGTTTCATCTTGCGGGAGGAGCGAATGCTTAAAAAAAGGGAAACGAGTTTTTCGCAGGAACAGCTTGACGACGGCAAAAAGTTAATCGAGAGGGTCGTGAAGGCGGTTGAAACCAAGACTAAGAAGGAAGGCGTTGAAAACGCTTTGGCAAAGCCTTCCAGGGTTTCCAAGATTTCGGGGGAAATTCAAAGAACTGTTTCGCGACTGAAGCGTGCTCAAGTCAAGACAATTCTTGAAAACTTTCAAGTTTTTAGGGGTTTGTTCGAGGAAACTGCAGTCAAAGAAAAAGTTGTTTTGCCGGATCCTTTGAAAGGAGACCGTTTTTATGTGCCTAAAAAGCACAACTACCGCTAATTTTAGTTTTCTTTCAGTTTTTCGGTTTCTTTTTGGATTTGTTCGTCTTCTATTTTGT
>JBHHTN010000139.1:0-1664 GCA_046753405.1 Candidatus Micrarchaeia archaeon
TTAAATCGCTGAAAAATCACTTGTTTAGCTTATGGCTAAGTATTTGTCGCGGAAAGAGGTTGAAGCAAGGATTGCTCCTCATCCGGTTTCAGTGGTTTATGATTATTTGCGTAAGTATACAAGCAGGGCAGATGAAAGCAAGCTTGGTTATCTCGAGTTTGAAATAAATAAAATGAAAGCGAATCCGGAATTTGATGTCAACAATACTACCTTACGGAAATTAATGGATGAAAAAAATAAGTTTAAGTCTCATCGGTTTTTGGAAGTTCTTCATGCTTTCAGCGAATTACACGAAGTGAATTACAAAGGAGATTTGAGGAAACTGGCGGCGTTCATGACGCAAGAAGAATTCAAGGAAAAAATTGCTGATAGCACTGTTTCTTCAGTGATTGGTCATTTAACTTCGCATGAACAAGTGTTGCACGACCCCGAAGCAGTTAAGCTTGATTCAATTCTTGAAAAAATAAAGAAAGGCAAGCCTGAAGTGGATTTCAAAACCACTACTTTTAAAGATCTTGAAGATGTTCTTGGAGCAAGCATTAGAGTGCGTTTAGATCACCTCAATGATCCTGACAAGTACCCGGATAACTTTCACGAAGTTCGCGGGTATTATTCGAGTCTTATGAGTTTACTGCACTACCTTAGCAAAAAGCACGACGTAAACTTCGAGCACTTTTAAGGCATTGGGTTAATTACTGCAGGCACGCTTTTTAAAGTTGGAGAACCATTTGTTTTTCGTCTAACAAGAGGGTTTTTTCAGTTGGCGTTCATGTCCCGTGAAAGGTTTGAAGAACACGTTTCCAAAAGGAAGGTTGACAAATTTATTAGAGTTTTTGCCGATAACTTGCGTTTGAAGTTAATGAAGAGGGGAGCAGGAGGAACGCACGAGTCACTTGAAAGGTTTAATGACAAGCACGTCCTTCTTTTTTTAAAGCGTGTTTTTGAACAGCAGAAAGAGGAAAAGCCCAAAGTTGACTTGCAGTCTTCTTTTGAAGAGTTTAAAACGCATTTTCCAAAACACCACGACAAACTGGTGGATTACATTTACGAGGTTGCAAAAAAACACGGAATTAAAACGTGAAAAAAAGGGGGAATTTCATGGGTAATAAAAGAGTAATGAGTGTTTCAAGGGAGGAATTCGAGCGAAGAATTGACGGCATGAAAATTGCGGAAGTGGTCAATTTCGTTGAGTTGAAGGCGTTTTTCAAAAAACCGATTCGAAAAATTGATGAAATTTTCGACAGGATGGTGCAAAGCGGAAAGTTGGCTTCCGTGAAGGTGGATGTTAACAATACTACTTTTAAGGAGTTTAAGAGGCGTTACCCGCTGCAGCACAGGGCAATTGTAAGCAAGCTTCACAGTCTTGCTTCAAAACAACGCATAAACATTTGAATGAGCTTTTTTATACTGCTTTTTCTTTAAGTTTTTCAGTAAAGAAGGGTTTGTTGTTAAATGCGTAAACAATTGTTGCTTGCGGTTTTTTTCATAAGCGTTTTTTCAAACTTGGCCTTTGCAGACGAGCCGTACATTGTAAGGGTTACTGACAGTTTAGGTAACCAGCATAACAATTCAGAAGCCGACGACGGCACTACGTTGTGGGATGAAATGGTTCCCGGGCAATGGTATTGTCCGACTTGTTACGCGCAAATAGGCGATACTTTAAG
>JBHHTN010000140.1:0-1606 GCA_046753405.1 Candidatus Micrarchaeia archaeon
TCCAACAAAACCAAAGCCCCCGCGTAAATCGCAGCAGCACTCTCGTTTTCTTCTATTTGCCGCGCAAGTCTTTCAAAACCAAGAAAACCAAGCACTTCCTTGACCTCCACCTCATTGACGCCAAAACTCTTTGCCTCCCTTGCAACATGCGCAAGCACCCCTTTGGCAATTTCAGGGTAAGGCATGGGAACGTATTCAACGTGAACAACAAGATCCTTGTTTTTCTTGCAAAGACTTCTCACGTCCGCATCCTGTCTTTGCAGTACCGCCTCAAAAGAAAACTTGTCGTAATACGGCTTCAAGTAATGAAACCCCGCAAAAACAATGCTGCCGACCTTGGCGCCAATAATTGGCAAGGCAGGGCGTAAAGACGCTTCAAACGCGGGAACAACAGGCATTTTGGAGGCCAAAATGAAGCGGTTGCTTCGAGGAATCTTAAAAGAATATTTTCCAAAGGAAAAAGTGTCTCCACCTGAAAACTCGAAAATCCAATTCTTCTTAGTTTCATCACCATCGCGACCCGCCTTCTTAGCGTCAACAAGAAAAAACTTGCCTCGTTCAACAACCGGAAACATCACGCCTTTGACGAAAAACTTCGACAACTCTTTTGAAAAAATAGGAGAGTAAACAATTGAACGCGCGCCAAGCAAAGCAGCCTGGTTTGCGATGATGCCCGCCTGCCCGCCAAGACGCGTTTCATCCACCGGACCGAAGGCCAACTGAAGCCAGGTGAAAACCTCTGGGTTTCCGCTTGTAATATGAAGTGCCTTCCCCTCGCGCATGGAATGCAGCAAAGCCGCAAGAAAATCCGCTTGCGAGTCAACCGCGGTTACAACGCGCTTGCTGCGCTTTAAAATTACGCCAACATCAGCGCGTTTTTCAAGAAGATTTTCAACCTGCCTGCAGGATACAAACTCCTGCAAGTCAACCAAAGCATTAAACGCACACAGAATCTTTTTTCCCTTCAAAGACGTCTTGCGCGCTTGTTGCAAGCGAGCATTCCAAACCTTTTCAAAACCCATTAAAAAGAAGAAACTTGAAAACCCAATAAAAGGTTACGGTTACAGCAAAGTTTACCCTAACTATTGTTCCAAGAACTACTTTTCTTTAAGCCTTGTTTAACGCAGATGCCTTGGAAATAATGTCGTCCGCGTTGGAGTAACCTGCTTTCAAAAGCCTTGACTTCAAGTCATCAACCTTGACCTTGGACTTCAAACGGTCTGCAGACCACAACACTATGTCGCTGTGAATGTAGTTTCCAACGATGTTACTAAGTTTTTCAGTTACTGATTTAAGTTTCAAAAGCTGGTAAAACAACAACATTGCATACACGAACAAAATAAGGTCTATTAAAACCAAAACTTCCATTACAGGAAAATCTATTCCGAAAACGAAAACCATTTTCCACATCACACCTCGTTAAAAAAAAGAGGAAAAACGGCAATAAAAAAGGCTACTGTTGACCGCCGCTGAAACCTGCCTGTTTAAAGCCCGCGTTTTTTCTTTTAAAAACGCCGCGGGTTGTTTCTCATTGAAAAGCCGCCGCCGAACCTGCGGCGAGGCCTCCCGCCGCGGTCGGAACCCTGCCTTTGGCCGCCGCTTCCCT
>JBHHTN010000141.1:0-1583 GCA_046753405.1 Candidatus Micrarchaeia archaeon
GGGAGTGTTTTTTTCGGGAACACTGACGGAGTGTTTTTCGCGTTGGATGAGAAAACTGGTGAAAGAAAGTGGTCTTTTTCAGCTGGAAGTGCGATTTTGTCTTCTCCGGCAGTTTACAATGGAACGGTTTTTTTCGGGTCTGACGATGAATCGGTTTACGCGCTTGAGGCTTCAAGTGGAAGACTGATGGCAAAGCATTTTGCTGACGGAAAAGTCAGGTCTTCGCCGCTTGTGGCGAACGGTTTTGTTTTTGTGTCTTCCGAAAAGAGGGGTTTGCGTGCTTTTTATCCTTCCAACGGGTCGCTTGCTTGGAAGTTTAAGCCCGAGGAAATCAATCCAGTGTCGGACTATTCTTCGCCGCTTGCCTTAAGTGGTAGTCGTGTTGTTTTTTACGGTGATGACGGGGCGGTGCATGCTTTGCATTTGAATGGTTCAGAGGCTTGGGCTCATAATGCTGGCGAGTCTTTGGTTGGAACTCCTGTTGCCGTAAATACTAGTGTTTTTGTTTTGACCAAAAGCGGGGGCTTGCGTGTTTTGAACCAGTCGAACGGGTCGTTGGTTTGGTCGCATAATTTTGGAGAAGAATTGTTTTCTTCGCCTTCGGAAGGCAACAAGTCTCTTTTCTTGGTGACTAAGAAAGGCACTGTTTTTTCGTTGTTTTCTGACCTTGACTGGGTTTTTTGGAATCATTCGATTAACAGCGTTGTTTTTTCTTCTCCTGCCCTTGCCGATGGACGGCTTTTTGTTGCCGCTCAGAACGGGAAAGTGTTTTCTTTCAAAGCGGATGGGGATCAGAATTTGAAGTTCAAGGCGGGGGGAGTTGAGAACGTTACTGGCTGTCCTGTAAGAACGGACATTTTGCTTGACACTTGCTATTTTCTTTACGCGGCGGATTCTGCCAACAGTTCTTGGTGCGGTTTTGTTTCAAACGAGTCTAAAGACGATTGTTATTCTAATTACGCTGTTGCAAACGTGGATCAAAGCGCGTGCGGAACGATTTTAGACGAAGTGAAAAAGCAGAAGTGTTATGCCAGTGTTGCAATTCGAAATTTGGATGCAAGCGTGTGCAACTCCATTTCAAACGAGGATCAGAAGAATTCTTGCCATTACAACATTGCCGTGCGAAAGGTGGATTCAAGTTTGTGCGTTAATGCCGGCGGCTTGAAAATGCAGTGCGAGTTTGAAGTAAGCAGGCTTTTGAATCCTGCTTCTTAGAAAAAAAGTGTTTTATAGCTTCTAATTCAAAAAAGATTTTGTAAATTTCAAAAAAGGTTTAGTTTTGAATGTCTGAAAGGGCGAAAGAGTTTTACAAGTTCAAAAAACAGGTTGAAGCCTTGAAGAAGATGCAGGGCAGGGGAACCCAGCTTGTAAGCGTTTACGTTACTCCGAATTACCCGTTAAATGAGATTACTGCAAAGCTTCGCGACGAGGCCGGACAAGCCTCGAACATTAAGAGTTCGTCCACTCGCAAAAATGTTTTGGCGGCGTTGGAGAAGATTATTCAGCACCTGAAGTTGTTCAAAAAGCCTCCGGAGAACGGCATGGCTGTTTTTGCGGGGAACGTTTCTGAAAGGGAGGGGAAG
>JBHHTN010000142.1:0-1561 GCA_046753405.1 Candidatus Micrarchaeia archaeon
CGTAGTTTTTGGCATTATTCACGTTATTGCTCTGTCTGTGTTGTTGTCTTATTTTTTCCGTCATTATACTCATTTGAACTTAGTTTATGGCACCATTATAATCATGGCAGGAGCCTTAGCAAACAAAACGATTATTGACTCAAACGTTTTAGTGTGGCTTGGATTCAAATTTGCAGGGTTTTACTCTTTGGACTACTATCCTTTGCTTCCATGGTTTGGCGTTGTGTTAATTGGAATGTTCATAGGAAAATTATTGTATCCAAAGGCAAAACGTGCGTTTAACGCGCCTAAAATAAGAAATACGTTGTTGGAATTTGCAGGCCGTAACTCTTTGTTGATTTATTTAATTCACCAGCCTTTAATCGTAGGATTTATTTTGTTGTTTTTGTTAATCTCTTAATTGATGTTTTTTTTTTGGAAACGTTTAGAATGTAGAAAAAAGCTTAAATATGAATAGTTGCTCATACGTTTATGAAAGATGTGGTTAGGCAGAAGGTTGCCGAAACATTCAGCGTTTTTGCGGACGAAACGCGACTTAAGATCTTCGAGGCCTTGGAAAAGCGCGAGTTGTGCGTTTTTGAAATCTGCGAAAAAACAGGCGTTTCGCAGTCGGCAGTATCCCACCAGATGGGCATTCTTAGAAAAATGGATTTGGTGCGCTCCCAAAAAAGAGGGCAAAAAGTCTACTATCGCATTGCAGACGGCCACATCTTGTGCATAGTGCGGGATTGTCTTGAACACGTATTGGAAAAAAAAAGGAGATGAAATAACGTGACTGAAAACCATCGCCACAAAAAGCTTGGAAACAATTCAACGCTTAAAGTCTTGAAGTTTGAGGTAGGCGGCACGGATTGTCCGTCTTGCGCACAAAAAATAGAACGCTCCCTGCATTCTCTGAAAGGCGTGAAAAAAGCATCTGCCATGTCTACAACTGGAAAAGTTGTTGTTGACTACGATTCGTCCAAAACTTCGCTTTTGGACATGGAGGAGAGCATCCGAAGCCTTGGCTACAGCGTCAAATGCGAAAAAACTGTTTTTAAGATAACAGAAACTAGTTGTCCCGAATGCTTGGCACGAGTGGAAGACTTCTTAAAAAGCGTTGACGGCATTTGCTCTGCATCTCAAAACATCGCAACAGGCAGACTGTCAGTAAACTTCAATTCGGATGTTACTTCTCCTGAAAAAATCAAGAGCGCACTGGAAAGCGTCGGCTATGAAACAACAAACGAACACGCCGAAGAAAAGAAAAAAGAACAGCAGCGCCGCGCTTTGGATGTTGCCAGACTGGCAGCAGCAGGCGTTACAGCCATAGTTGACTGGTTGAATTTGTTGCCTTTTGACGTTGCAGTTCCGGTTGTCGCAATAACTGCTTTTCCAATTTTCCGAAAAGCCTATTTTTCACTGAAAGCCAAAAACATTACTGTTCCCGTTTTCATGAGCATCGGCATCCTTGCCTCAATGCTTATAGGAGAACACGAAGCAGCCTTACTCATCACTTTCTTCATGCTTTTAGCCGAACTTTTAGACAAGTTCATAACATCGAAAGCTAAAAACGCGATAG
>JBHHTN010000143.1:0-1555 GCA_046753405.1 Candidatus Micrarchaeia archaeon
CTTTTGCAACGCCTTGAAACGCGAGAAAATCAACGTTCCCTGGAAGTGCCTTGGAAGAGTTGACCGCGTTGACGAGGCCATGCTCAATGCCATGAAGCAAAGCGGGTGCCACACTGTTTTTTTCGGGGTTGAAAGCGGAAACGAAGAAATACTGCAATCCGTTGGAAAAGGAGTGACAAAAGACAAGATAAGGCAAGGCGTGACCGCCTTGAAAAAAGCCGATTTGGATGCCGGCGGGTACTTCGTAATAGGGCTTCCCGAAGAAAACGAACAAACAGTCAACGAAAGCATTTCTTTTGCAACTGAACTGGAATTGGACTGGGCCATATTCTACATTGCCACCGCCTTTCCCGGCACCGGCTTGTACAACTTTCTTCCGGAAAAATACAAAAAGCAGTGGAGCAGGCTGCAACGCTACTACCCGAATTCAAACCAGACGGAAACGTATTCAAAAAACACGCCCGTATCATTATGCGAATTAAGCGGAACCGAACTTGTAAAGCTCAAAGAAAAGGCAATTCAAAACTTTTACTTCAATCCAAGTTACCTCAGGCGAGTGCTTTCAAAGCCTAACAGCCCTACCTTCGCTCAAAAACTTTCCCATGTAAAGCGCGGAGCAACAATTTTTCCCGAAGTTGAAACATGAAAAAGGCGACACCAGCAAAACAGCGCTTTACTCCTTTTTGGGGGTTATCCACCTGCGCATTATTTCCGCGTCGGCGCCGCCTTCAACAAGCTTTTCAAAAACATAAGTCACCATTCCCTTTCGCACCTTGCACTCGTGGTCAACGGCAAGCTTTGGAATAACACTGCCTTGCGAACCGTAAGAGCACACCATGCAAGGGCCGCAGTAAGGATGCCACGCGCACGCGTCGCACATTCCCTTAAGCCCGCTTGAGAGGTCCACCAAGTTAAGCGCTGTCTGCGAGGCAAAAACGTCGGAGTAAGACTGTTTTTTGAAGTTTCCAATTTTAAATTCCTCAAAAGACCTCGCCTCGTCGCACGCGTAAACGTTTCCCTCATGGTCATACGCGGCCTGCATCAAGGCCGCGCCGCAAGGCGCGCCAAAACAAGCATAGGCAAGGCTTTTTTCAGAAGTGATTTTTTCCGCAATAAGCGAGACTATGCCTTCGCGAATTTTCGCCTTGCCCTTGCAATTGAGTTCAAAACAATAATCGGACACGCTTTTCCAAAATTCAAGGAACTTTTCCGGAGAATACCCTATTTGCCTCCACGCGCCTGATGCCACCCCCGCGTTGTTAAGCCCCCTCGCGCGGACAACGTCAAAGCCAAGCCTGACGTACTCGTCAACTATTTCACGCGGAAAAGAAAGAGAGTGGCGCGTTACAGTTGGCAGCGCGTTAAGCGGGTACTTCAACTCGTTTTTTATAACGCCTATCCATTTTACGACCCGGTCATAACTGCTTCCGCTTGAAAGTCTTCGGTTGAAATCGTGGACTTTTTTCGGGCCGTCCAAAGAAGTGCATATTCCAAAGTTGTTCGTCACAAGAAAATTTAGTTTTTCATCGTTCAAAAGCGAGAAATTGGACACAAT